>MVZB01000022.1 GCA_002068205.1 candidate division BRC1 bacterium ADurb.BinA292 | reverse complement strand
CTCGTGGAACGTGATGTCGACCTGCGTCCCGCGCAGGCCGACCAGCCGCCACACATGCGGGCCGATCACGTGGCGGCCCCAATAGGCGATGTCGCGCTGAACCGCGACGCGCGGGTGGCGGCTGGACCAGCGCAGCGCAACCGGGACGACGGGGGCCTGAATGCTCTCGGCGGCGCCCAGCAGCGCCGGCTTGAACGGCAGCAGACGGTCGCCGCCGGTCGTGGTCCCCTCCAGAAAGACGACGACGTGGGTGCCGGCGCGCAGGCGCCGCTCGATCGAGCGCGTCGTCTTGATGATATCGCGGCCGCGCGCCCGCGTGACGAACGGGTGGCCGGTCGTGCGCACGAAGAACCCCGCCAGCGGCCAGCTCTTGATCTCCGACTTCGGCGTGAACAGACACGGGATCGCCGAGGAGAGCGCGAGGATGTCGGCATAGGAGACATGATTCGCTGCCAGCAGCGCCCCCGGCGGCGGCGGCGGGCCGTGGCGCCGCACGCGGATCCCGAAGACGGCGCACGCCATCACCGCCCAGGCATGGACCCAGCGAGCCGAGATCGGGTAGCGCCGATCCCGGGGCGTCAGCCGGTAATGCAGGTAGTAAAACGGATAGAGGAAGAACGTCAGGCCGACCAGGGCCAGCAGGCGCGCGGCGGCCAGCAGCGGATTGGAATGGGCAGGCTTGACGGGTTGACTCGCCATGGGCACGGAGGGGTGTCGGAACGGAGATGCGTGGCCAATGACGACGGGCAGGGCATGATACCGCGAGGGCGAGGGGAGGGCAGCAAAAATGTTCACAGCTAAACGGCATTCATCGCAATTGTTTCCACCGCCGCCGGCCAGCCCCCCGCGCCCTCATGACGCCGCCCGGCCTTCGCACGCGCCGCGCGGCCCCGCCGTTCCCCCCGCCGGCCGGCTTTGCTATCCTGAATCGCCCGAACGGCTTCCCGACCCTGGAGGTGAACGGCCATGGCGCGTCGCGACGTTCCGCCCCCCTATCCGCGAGACAAGGAAGAACTGATCCGTGATTTCACCGTCGCCGGCCGGCTGCGCGACATCCGCGATTCGGTTCGGCTTCGCGACCAGCTCATGCCGCGCTGGTGGGAGGCGGGCGTCGGGGTGCTGCAGTTCGGCGCGGCGCTCGGCCTGCTCGCCTCGCTGGTGCAGTATGCCGGCCTGCGCGAGGACCCGATGGGCCACTTCATCGTCTTCTGGTTCATCCTGACGCTGCTGTCGCTCGTCCTGGGGTTTGAGTTTCTGATCCTGCGGCTGCATCACATGCGCCGCGCCCATGTCGTCGCACTGCGCCTGATCGAGAAACTGGATGAGCGGATCGCCGCCCTGGAGGGCGACGCGCGGGAGCAGGGGGGAGAGCAAGAGACATCAAGATAGGCGCGGTCGAATTCCCCCCTTTCACGGATCTCATAGCGCTGGCGTCTGCGCTGCCCTCGCGTCGTCGCGGGCGCTGCCG
Source organism: candidate division BRC1 bacterium ADurb.BinA292 (assembly GCA_002068205.1). Classification (GTDB taxonomy): domain Bacteria; phylum Sumerlaeota; class Sumerlaeia; order MVZB01; family MVZB01; genus MVZB01. Next base: position 21,014 of record MVZB01000022.1, on the reverse strand, counting down.
CTTGACTTCACCGCGTGCCTTCCGCTTAATGTTGCTTTGGCCGGGCCGCCGGGGGTGGCGGCGGCGGCCTCAATGCCACGGATGCATGCCGGAGACGACCCGAGCCGGCCGCGCGCGGGTCGTTCCGCCCCGATCAAAAGGATGCTTTCATGCAGCCCTCCGCCTCGCTGCAACTGCAAGGTTCCATCGTTGCCATTGCCACGCCGTTCCGCGACGGGAAGGTCGATGAAGCCGCCTTCCGCCGGCTGGTCGAATTCCAGATCGAGAACGGCACGAGCGGCATCGTCCCGTGCGGCACGACCGGGGAATCGGCCACGCTGAGCCACGAGGAGCACGAGCAGCTCGTGCGGCTGACGGTTGAGATCGTGGCCGGCCGCGTGCCGGTGATCGCCGGCACCGGTTCCAATTCGACGCGCGAGGCGCTGCGGCTGACCGAATCGGCCCGCGCCGACGGCGCCGATGCCGCCCTGCTGATCACGCCGTATTACAACAAGCCGACGCAGGAAGGGCTCTACCGCCACTATCGCGAAATCGCCGAGACTGTGGATCTCCCGCTGATTGTCTATAACTGTCCCGGCCGCACGGGGGTGTCGATCGCGCCGGAAACGGTGGCGCGCCTGGCGCCGCTCAAGAACATCGTCGCGGTCAAGGACGCCACGGCCAGCCTGGACTGGACGAGCGAGGTGTGCGGGACGTGCGACCTGACCGTCCTGTCGGGCGACGATTCGGCGACGCTGGCCCAGATCGCCGTCGGCGCGCGCGGCGTGATCTCGGTGCTGGCCAACGTCGCGCCGGGGCCGATGGCCGAGCTCGTGGCCCATGCGCTGGCCGACCGCTGGGATCAGGCCCGCGCGCTGCACCACCGATATTTCCGGCTGATGAAGACGCTGTTCATCGAAACCAGCCCGATTCCGGTCAAGGCGGCGCTGGAAATGATGGGCCTGATCGGGCCGGAGCTGCGCGCGCCGCTGTGCGAGATTTCCGAAGCCAGCCGCGCCAAACTGCGCGAGGCGATGCGCCAGGTCGGTTTGCTGTAGGCACGGTTCGGCCCGTTCCGCGGCGGAGCGCCCGGCCCGCGCCGGGAACCCGCCAGCACGCGCGGCGCGGACCCACGATGGCCCTGAGCGTGCAGGCCCGCCGCATCCAGCCACGAAGGAGCAATCGCCCCCCAATGACCGCCCCCGAACGAGACCCGCGCTCGCAGGCCCTGAAGCTGGACGGCGTCCCCGTCGCCACGCTCGCGCGCAGATTCGGCACCCCGCTCTATGTTTACAGCCACTCCACGCTGGTGGCGAACTACGACCGCATCCGGCAGGCGTTCGCCGAGATCGATCCGCTGATCGCCTTTTCGACCAAGTCCAACACCAACGGGACGATTCTGCGGATTCTGCTGGAGCGCGGGGCCGGCCTGGACATCGTTTCGGGGGGGGAACTGGAGCGCGCGCTGCGCGCGGGGGCCGACCCCGCCCGGATCATCTACGCCGGCGTCGGCAAGACGCGCGAGGAGATCGCCGCCGCGCTCAACGTCCGGATTCTCGCCTTCAATGTGGAGTCGCCGGCCGAGGCCGAGGCGATCAATGAGGTCGCCAGCGGCTTTGGGCGCAAGGCCCCCGTGGCGGTCCGGGTCAATCCCGATGTCGCGGCCGATACACATCATTACATCAGCACCGGCCGCAAGGAGACCAAGTTCGGGATCCCGTATCACGACGTGCGCCGCCTCTGCCGGCGGCTGGCCCGGATGCCGCATCTGCGGCTGATCGGCGTGCACGCGCACATCGGCTCGCAGATCACGCAGACCGAGCCGTTCGTCAAGGCGCTGGAGCGGGTCGTGCAACTGACCCATCAGTTGCGCCGCGACGGCCTGACGATCGATCTGGTCAATCTGGGAGGCGGGTTCGGGATTGGCTACGAGGAGTCGACCCAGCCGATCGACCTGGAGGAGCTGGCGCGGCGGATGATGCCGATGCTGCGCGAGCTGCGGGCGCAGGTGATTTTCGAGCCGGGCCGCTCGATCGTCGGCCCCGCCGGCTTCCTGCTGACCCGTGTCCTGTATATTAAAGAAGCGCAGACGAAGTGCTTCGCGATCGTCGATGGCGCGATGAACGACCTGCTGCGGCCGTCGCTCTACTCGGCGTATCACCGGATTCTGCTCGACGGTCGCCCCGGGCGCGGCCGGCGCCGCGTCTACGACGTCGTCGGGCCGATCTGCGAGACGGGCGACTTCCTCGGCAAGGATCGCCCCTTTCCGCCGCTCAAGCCCGACGATCTGTTGCTGGTGTGCGACGCCGGGGCCTACGGCATGACGATGGCCTCGAACTACAATTCGCGGCCGCGACCGGCCGAGGTCCTCGTGCGCCAGGACAAGGCCTACCTGATCCGTCATCGCGAGACGATTGACCAGATCATCGGCTGCGAGGAAATCCCCCCGTTCCTCAATGGGTCCGGCGCGGAGCAGCGCTCGGCCCGTTCGCCGCGTAAAGTCAGAGCCTGAGGTCGCGCCGCCGGCGCGGACGGCCCTCCGCCGCCCGCCGGTTTCCTGATGCCCGCCCTGCCCCCTTGGGGTAGAGTCGGGCGTGGGCCGGGCGGCGCATGCTTCGGCCGCGGCAGTCCGTGGGGGAGCGGTCGCTGGATTTCAATGAGTCCCCTGTCCAAGATCCTGAGCTGGCTTCCGCGTCGTCGCGACGGGGGCCGCCTGCGCCTGCCTTCCACGGCGCCGCTGATGCGCCAGTTGCGCCGCGTCGACTGGCGGCGGCTGGGCGGCCAGTTTCTGCGCTATCTGCCCGGCGCGATGATCCTGCTGGCGCTGATCTTTGCGCTGATGACGCTCGATTTCCCGGCCGCGATGTGGGAGCGCTGGCTGCCGCTGCCGCTTACCGTCGTCGGCGTGGCGCTGATGATCTGGCGCGTCGGCGCGCCCGATTTCGATCTGCGCAACCTGGCATGGCTGCTGCTCATCCTGCTGCCCGCGCTCGTCCGGGCGATCCTCTCGATCCGCGGTCCGCTGCCGGGCATGGGGATCGGCGAGGCGCTCGAACTGGCCGTGATGGCCACCGTGGCGGTCGGCCTGTGGTTTCTGGCACGGCTCCGGCCGTGGCAGGCCTGGTGGTTCTGGCTGGGGGCGCTCGCCATCGCCTGGCTGGTCGGGCGGTCGATGCACCAGCGGCTGCCCACCGCCTCGCCATGGGTCGTGGCCACGCGCTGGTCGGTCGTGCTGGGGTTGGGCGCGGCGGCGGTGATCAGCGCACTGCGCGCAATTTCCCGGCGGCCGGCCGGGCACGGCATCGACGCGGTTCATTCCACCCCCGATCCGTTACGCATCATCACCCGGCCGATCCGCATCGGCTTGCACCTGGCCATGGTCCTGTGGGGCGGCTCGGTCGGCTGGAACCATTTCATCAGCCAGCAGCGCCTGCCTGTCGACCGCGCGCTGATGCTCGAGGCCGGCATCCGCGCGCAGGAGGCGCTCTGGATGCAATCGGTGCTGTTCGGCTGGGGCCATGGCACCGCCGGCCGGCTGGGCGAGGTGCTCGCCGTCCCCAACCCCGTCATGATCCCCGACTGGGGCGGGCTGTTCGGCCTGCTGGCGATCGGCGGGCTGATCGGCCTGACGCTGCTGCTGGTCTGGATCGCATTCCTAATCCTGCATCGCGAGCCGCGCGTGGCCCGGCCGCCGGGTCCCACCGGTCGGATGGCGGAAGTGGCGGCGCCGGTGGCGCTGTTTGTCGCCGGCTTGCAGTTGACCGGCGGGGCGCGTTCAGCCGTCGTGCTGCTGGTGATCGCCGGCTGGAGCGCGCTGGCCCTGGCCGATGTGCCCACCCGCATGCGGACGCATTCGGCCGCCGGGCTGAACCGGCGCCTCGCGCTGGCGCTGGTGGGCTTCATCGGCGTGATCCTCTCGCTCCTGCTGTTCAAGCCGACGCATGGCCAGGTGATCCTGCGGCAGACCGCGGGCGCCGACCTGCCCAGCGCCGTCATGCGTGGCCGGCTGCTGGCGGCTCAGCGCGCCAACCCGTTCATTCCGGAAATCCCGCGGGCGCTGGCCGTCAGCTACCGCAAGACGATGGAGGAGTCGCCCGGCTGGAGCGAGACCAACTACCTCAATGTCGTCCGGTCCTACCGCCGGGCGATCGCGCTGGATCCATACGAGACGCAGTACCCACTTGAACTGGCGCGGTTTCAACTCCTTTGCCGGCGCGAGGAGGAGGCGCTCGAGACCGTGCAGGCCGCGCTGGCGCGCATGCCCAACTCGATCGAGCTGATCGACTGGCTCTACAACAGCGCGCTGGCCCAGAATCGCACGTCGCTGGCCTACAACATGCAGGTCGACGGCCTGGCGCTGGCGCCCGGCGAGCGGCGCTGGTGGGTCCGGCGCTACGAGTTGACGCACGCGCAGGGCCAGATTCCGCTTGCCGCGCAGGCGCTCGCCGTTGCCCTGACCGCGAATCCCGAGGAACCCGCGCTGGTTACCGCATTGTGGAACAGTCGCCATGCGCGGCCGGAGAATCCCGCCATTCCCGTCACGCTTCCCGACGGCATCGAAGAGGAAGGCTGAACGCGCGGACGAGGAGGGACGCCAAACGGTCCACATTGGAACCGCATTGGGGGGCTTCCGATTCGTCCCTGCTGTCCTTTGCGTCCTTGATGTCCCTTCTCCGATCTCACATCTCACGGGAGGGGCCGATCACGAGGACGAGGGACGAACTTGATTTGGAGGGGGGGAGGGGGTGGCCCGGGCCAGGAGAGGTAACCCGGGCCACCCGATGGTGGAAGCCGCGAAGGCTTCCGGGGGGAGAGCGGGTCATGCGCTTACGGGAGTCACGCATAACCCGGGGGGAGAGGCATCGCTGAGGCCGGGAGTGAAGCCTCAGAGGATGCCTGTGGTGGACTTGAACTCGGGGTACGCTTCGAGGCCATGCTCGTAGGTGTCCAGGCCGTTGACCTCTTCCTCTTCGCTGACCCGCAGGCCGAGCGGCGAGTGCTTCAGCGCCAGCCAGGCCAGCGTGCTCGTGACCAGCACGAACACGCCGATGGCGACGATGCCGATCAGCTGCGTGAGGAAGCCATGGTCGGGGTTGAACGAGAAGATGCCGACGGCGAGCGTGCCCCAGACGCCGCAGACCAGATGCACGGAGATGGCGCCGACCGGGTCGTCGACCTTGATCCGATCGAGCGTGACCACCGAGAAGACAACGATCACGCCGGCGATCGCGCCGACCGCGAGCGAGGGCCAGGGCGCGATCGTGTCGGCGCCGGCGGTGATGCCGACCAGGCCGGCCAGGATGCCGTTGAGGATCATCGTGATATCCGGCTTGCGCAGGACGATCCACGAGGCGAGCATTGCGCCGATCCCGCCGGCGCAACCGGCCAGAAACGTCGTGACATAAACCATGGAGACCGCCCCGGAATCCATCGCCAGGACCGAGCCGCCGTTAAACCCGAACCAGCCAAGGAACAGGATGAAGACGCCGATCGTGGCCAGCGGCATCGAGTGGCCGACGATCGGACGGATGCCGTCGGCGGTGTATTTGCCGCGGCGCGGGCCGAGGATTACGGCGCCGGTGAGCGCCGCCCAGCCGCCGATCGAATGCACCACGGTGGAGCCGGCGAAATCCTTGAAGCCGAGGTCCGTCAGCCAGCCGCCGCCCCAGACCCACGAGCCGGCGATGGGATAGATGAACGTCACGAAGAGGAGCGCCACGACGATGAACGAGGCGAACTTGATCCGCTCGGCGACGGCGCCGGAGATGATCGTGGCGGCCGTCGCCGCGAACACCGCCTGGAAAAAGAAATCCGTGAAGATCGTGTAATCACCGTAATCTTCGGGCGAGACGGGACCGAACCCCGATCCGCCGAAGCCGATCCAGTGATTGAACTCGCCCGGATACATCAGGCCGAAGCCGATGATGAAATAGCTGACGCCGCCCAGGCAGACGATGATGACGTTCTTGGAGAGAATGTTGACGGTATTCTTGGCCTGCGTCAGACCCGACTCGACGCAGGCGAAACCGGCGTGCATCCAGAAGACGAGCGCTCCGGAGAGCAGCAGCAGCAGATTGTTGAGACTGAACTGCTCCGCCGACGGCCCGGCCTCTTCCTGCGCCCAGGCCGCTCCCGCCATCAGCAGCAGCGCCGCGGCCCCGAGCAGCGCGCGCGACCGGAACAGTCTTCCCGTCAGTCCCATCATTCCGTTTGATTTCATTGGCTTTATTCCTTTTATCATTGGAATTCAACGTGTAGGCGGCGCCGGCGGCGAGCTACAGCGCATCGATATCCTTTTCGCCGGTACGGATGCGCACCAGCGACTCGATCGGCGTGACGTAGACCTTGCCGTCGCCGATGGCGCCCGTCTTCGCCGCATTGACGACCACGTCGACCACGTCGTCGACCTGATCGGCCGTCACCAGCAGTTCGATCTTCAGCTTCGGGATGAAATCCACCTTGTATTCCGTTCCGCGATAGATTTCCTTGTGCCCGCGCTGCCGGCCGAACCCGCGCACCTCGTAAACCGTCAGGCCGCTGATGCCGAAATGCGTCAGCGCCTCCTTGACCTCCTCCAGTTTGAACGGCTTGATGATGCATTCGACCTTGCTCAACTTCATGTCTCAGCCCCTTTCGTCCAGGAATGTCGTCCCTCACTCAGAATACGTCGCTCGTCGCTCGTCCCTCGTTGTCGTAATCAATTCCAGTTCTTTCGTGCCATTTGTGATCCTGAATGTATTCGGTAATTTCCATTAGCATTAGCGGTCCCGTGGTTCCGTCGATCCAGGATGCACTTCTCCCTTCCGCCGCGGCTGCATTTTGCCGAAGCACTCGACCCCGCGGCTGTGGATATGATTTCCCCGTCGGGTGGGCCGGGCGTTTTTCCGCCCGCTCCACCGGCTATTCAGGACTCTTTCAGCGAGGCGCCCGGAGAGTCGCTCTCCCGATGCACTCTTGGCGGGCCCCCTACTGCAAAGGCTGTGCCATGGCGCGCGCCTCCTCAGCGGGCCGGCCCGCGCTGCGCTGAAAACCCTGATTTTTTAGGATTATTCGCCGAATCAGCAGCAACGGAAGGATGGGTCAGCCTTCGGCCGAGGGACTACCTCGGCGTGGGGCGACGGGCAAGGGGCTACGAAAATGTAGGATTCCCGTCCGTGTTCCGACCATGCCGTTCGCTCAGGTAGGCATCCAGCGCCGCCGGCCAGGGGCGCGGCGCCGACCCCGCCAGCGCCGCGAATTTTCCCTGCGCCAGCCGCGAGTTGTGCGGCCGCCGCGCCGGGCGCGGAAACTCCTCGCTCGTGCACGGCTCCACGCGGCAGGCGCGCCCCAGCCGTTGCACGATGTGCCGCGTCACGTCGTACCACGAGGCAAAACCGCTGTTGGCGACGTGGAAGAAGCCGGTCGCGCGCCGCTCGGCCAGCAGAGTCAGCGCGTCGGCCAGGTCGCGCGTCCACGTCGGGGCGCCGAGCTGATCGTTCACCACGCGCAGCACCGGTTTCTCGGCGCTCAGCGCCGCCATCGTATCGACGAAGTTGCGCCCGCCGGCGCCGTAGAGCCATTGCGTGCGCACGACGCAGAACTCGCCGCCGATCCGCCGCAGCCGCTGTTCGCCTTCCAGTTTGGTCTGGCCATAGACCGAGCGCGGCGCGAAGGCCGACGCCGGCGCGTCCTCCGGCCAGGGGGCCTCCCCCTCGCCGCTGAAGACGTAGTCGGTGCTGATCGTGATCAGATGGATGCGCCGCGCGCGCGCCGCCAGGCCCAGGTTCTCGACGGCATCGGCGTTGAGCGACCGCGCCAGCTCCGGCTCGCTCTCGGCCTGATCCACCGCCGTATAGGCCGCGCAGTTGATGATCATCGCCGGCTTGAGCTCGTCCAGCAGCGCTTCCACGGCGTCGCGCCGGGTCACGTCGCACTCCTCGCGGTCGGCGCCCGCCGCGCGCGCACCCAGCCGCGCCATCAGATCCTGGCCGAGCATCCCCCGGTGACCGATCACCAGGATCTCGGTGCGCTTGCCGGTCATCGCGGTGCCAGCACCCCCAGGTGGCGTTCGAGCACCTCGGCGATGCGCACCGCCGCCCGGCCGTCGCCGAACGGATTGCTCGCGCGGCTCATCGCCAGATAGGCCGCCTCATCCTCCAGCAGGCGCGTCGCTTCGCGCAGGATCGTCTCAAAGTCGGTCCCCACCAGCCGCGACGTCCCGGCCTCCAGCGCCTCGGGGCGTTCGGTCGTCTCGCGCATCACCAGCACCGGCTTGCCCAGGTGCGGCGCCTCCTCCTGCACCCCGCCCGAATCGGACAGGAGGAAGTGGCAGCGGTCCATCGCCCAGACGAACGGCTGATACTGCAGCGGCTCGGTCAGGTGGACATTGTCGATCCCCTTGAGGATCCGGCCGACCGGCTCGCGCACGTTGGGATTGAGATGCACCGGATAAATGAACTCGATGTCGCGGTTGCGGCGGGCCAGCTCGGCGATGGCGCGGCAGAGCGATTCGAATCCGGGACCGAAATTCTCGCGGCGGTGGCCGGTGATCAGCACCATGCGGCGGCCGTTGGCGAGCCGGTCGAGCGGAAAATCCGGCGGGAACTCCGGTCGCCGCGCCCGCACCTGCGCCACCACGATCGCCAGCGCGTCGATCACCGTATTGCCTGTCACCCAGATCCGGTCGGCGGGGACGTTCTCGGCCAGCAGGTTGGCCCGCGCCCGCTCGGTGGGGGGAAAATGAAAATCGGTCAGCCGCGAGGCGAGGCGCCGATTCATCTCCTCGGGCCAGGGGGCGAATTTCGTCTCGGTGCGCAGCCCGGCCTCGACGTGCGCCACCGCCGTGCGGGCGTAAAACGCCGCCAGCGCCCCCGCGAACGCCGTCGTCGTATCGCCCTGCACCATCAGCAGATCAGGCTGGTCGGCCGCCAGCGCCGGCTCGAGCGCCTCGAGCACGGCCGTGGTGATCATCGTCAGCGTCTGCCCCGGCCGCATCAGGTTGAAGTCGCGGTCGGCCCGCAGGCCGAAGGTTTCCAGCACCTGATCGAGCATCTGGCGGTGCTGCGCCGTCGCCCACAGCAGCGGCTCGAAGCGGTCGCGCCGCCGCGCCAGTTCCAGGTAGACCGGCGCCAGCTTGATCGCCTCGGGCCGGGTACCGCAGACAATGGCGATGCGCTTGACGCTCATCTCGCTCCTGACTCCCGCCTTTCCTCAAATCACGTCCGCGAACCAGCGACGCGTCCGCATGAACCACGCATAGCCCGCCAGCATCACCACGAACGATATGGCCAGCACGATCCCGTAGCGGCTCCAGACGGGCAGCACCCCCTCGATCATCACGCGCCGCGCATCGGTGACGAGCATCGCCAGCGGATTCAGCATCAGCACCCAGCGATACCGCTCCGGGATCATTTCGGCCGGATAGAAGATCGGCGTCATGAAGAACAGAAGCTGCACCACAACGATCACGGCGTGCTGAATATCCCGGAAAAAGACGCCCAGCGAGGCCAGAAACCAGGCCAGGCCAGTGCAGAGCATCAGCAGCGCGATCAGGATCAGCGGAAACAGCACGATCGTCCACGGGACGCCATGGGTGAAATAGAGCAGCGCGGCCAGCAGCAGCACGAGGCTGGTCAGCCCATAGATCAGATTGCCCAGCAGCACACTGATCGGCAGAATATGCAAGGGAAACACGACGCGCTTGACGTAATTGATATTGCTCAGGACCAGCGTCGGCGCGCGCGAGATCGTCTCGGCGAAGATATTGAACAGGATCAGTCCGCACAGCATGTTGAGGAGAAAATCGGCGGGATGCGCCTCCGCCGCGGGCGACGCGTCGCGCGGCGCCAGATTGCCCCACTTTCCCCCCGTCAGGATCACCGTGAACACGAACGTATAGACCCCCAGCATCAGCAGCGGCGTCGCCACCGACCAGAACAGGCCGAGATACGAGCCCTTGTAACGGCCGAGCACCTCGCGCGCCGTGAATTGCCGGATCAGCTCCCAGTGGGCGAGCAGGTCGCGCGCCAGGCGCCACGGATTCAGATAGCTCAGCACCGACGGCTGACGGGCGGAGATGGCGGCGGCGGGGATCATGGCGGCTCAGGCCCCGCCCGCGTGCCGGGCCAGGTATTCATCGAGCGTCTGCGCCGTCCGGTCGCGCTCGGACAGAATCGGCTCCGCAACGGGCCACTGGACGCCGATCCGCGGATCGTCCCAGCGAACGCCGTCTTCCAACGCAGGATCGTATACGCGCGAGCACTTGTAGATCACCTCGCCGACGTCGCTCAGGACGGCGTAGCCGTGCGCGAACCCGGCCGGGATCAACAGCATCGCGAAATTGTCCTCGCTCAGTTCCATGCCGAACCACTCGCCGAACGTCCGCGAGCCGGGCCGCAGGTCCACCGCGACATCCCAGACGCGGCCGCGGACGCAGCGCAGCAGCTTGTCCTGACCCGCACCGCGCTGAAAATGCAGACCGCGCACCGTGTTTTTGACCGACCGCGCGTGGTTGTCCTGCACCCACGGGAGTTCAATGCCCAGTTCGCGGAATCGCCTTTCATTATAGCTCTCGAGAAAAAACCCGCGGTGATCCTGAAAGACCTTTGGCCGCAGGATCAACAGACCGTCGATGGGGGTTCGCTCAAGCTGCATGAGGTCTCCCGAGCGCACGGCGTCGCAGGGCTGGCCGCGCCGCGTTCAAGGTGTCACAGGCCGGCGCCAACATTCAACCGCCGCGCTCGTCCGGATGCGGCTCCCCGCCGGTGCGCGCCGCGATCAGCGCGAGGAGCTGCTCGGCCCGTTTCTCATAGGAGAAGTCCCGGACCATCCGCTCGCGGGCCCGCTCGCCGAGCCGGCGCCGCAAGTCCGGATCCTCCGCCAGCCGCTGCAGCGCGGCCGCCAGGCTGGCCGCGTCGCGCGGCGCGCAGAACAGCGCTTCCTCCCCCTCCCGCGCCAGCTCCCGATGGGCGGGGATGTCGCTCAGGATCAGCGCCGCGCCGCAGGCCATCGCCTCCAGCACCGCATTGGGCATCCCCTCGCCATAGGAGGGGTTGACCACGATCTCGGCCCGCTGCAGATGCGCCACGGCTTCCGGTTCCTCCAGCCGACCCGTGAAGCGGACGCAATCCTTCAACCCCAGGCGCGAGGTCAGCAACTCCAGATTCACCCGGTGCGGCCCGAATCCGGCGATCGTCAGCTCGCTGGGTCCGCTGAACGACTCGCGCAGGCGCGCAAACCCCGCGATCAGATCCTGAATCCCCTTGAACTCGCGCAGCCGTCCCAGGTACAGGATGCGCAGCGGCGGCCCGCCCCGCGCGCCCGGCGCCGGCCGGTAGCGTTCCACGTCCACCGCGTTGGCCACGACAGGGATTTCCAATCCGGGCATCGTCCGGCGGGCCAGCTCGGCCAGGCTCTCGCTGTTGGCCGTCACGAACAGCGATCGCCGCCAGATGAAGCGCGCCGCCGGCGCCATCAGCCAGCCCAGCCAACGCGGCGTGTCGGGGTAACCCGGCACATCCTGCCCCCGCAGCAGACTCACGAAGGGGACGCCGTTGCGCCAGCGGTAGAGCCAGGCGATCGGCCCGCCCGGGATCGTAAAGTACGACAGCACGACCTGCGGCCGCACCTTCCATTTGAGCCAGCCGATCCGCATCATCCCGGCCACCGCGAAGGAAAACACCTCCCACGGCGCGGCGTAGTTCAGGTGCCGCCGCAAGACCGGGATGCGCAGCACGCGCACCCCCGCCACCACCTCCTCGGCCGGCAGCCCCTCGAAGCGCGAGGTCAGGATCGTCGCCTCGTGACCCATGCGGGTCAGCGCGCGCGCCAGGCCGCGGGCGCTCTTGCCCGCCCCGCCGCCCACCGGTGGATACTCATAGATGATCAGCAACAGCCGCATGGATCGATTCGAGCGCCCCCCCGTCAGGCTGCCGGGTGCGACAGCGAGCCGCGCCGAAGCGGTCCGCGACGGTCATACCACACCCCGGCCCAGCGCCAGCGGGGCACCAGCAGATTGCTCAGATAGACCCACGTCCCCAGCAGCGTCATCAACGGCTCGAACAGGACCATCGCCATCGCAACGTTCAGCGCGCCGTATTGCATGACGACCCCCGCGATCGCGACAACCCCCAGTGCGTAGCGCAGCAGCACGATCACCCACCAGCCCCCGCCGAGCACCAGGGCCGCGCCCAGCAGGGCCAGATTGCTCAGGATCAGCCCGAGCGTGACCAGCGTCAGCCCGGCCGGGCCATTGCGCGTCTTGCGCCGCCAGCGCAGCATCAGCTCGGGCAGCCGCGTGCACGCCGGGTTGCACACGGTCGGCGAATCCAGGTAGCGGATCGACCAGCCCCGGGCGCGCAGCGCCTGGCACAGCGCGATGTTCTCATCCGGGGCGAAGCCGATTGCGGGGAAACCTCCCACTTCTAGGTAGGCCTCGCGCCGCAGCGCCAGGTTCGCCCCCAGCACGCCGGTGTGCCAATGGTTGCGCGCCGCCCAGCGGTAGTAGGTCAGCGTCAGGACGGCGTCGAGCGTCTGGATGGAGGTGAAAAAATGGCCGCCGCCGGCGAACACGACCGGGGCCGTGACCGCCGCGTCGCGATAGCCCATGTGGCCGGTCAGTTCGCGAATCCATTCGCGCGGGACGCGGGCCCCAGCGTCGGTGATCAGCACGATCTCGCCGCGCGCCTCGATCAGGCCGCGATCGAGCGCCGCCTGGCGCGCCGTCAGATTGGCCGGCGCCTCATCGATGCGCAACACGCGCAGCCGCTCAATCCCCAGTCGCCGTGCCCGCGCCGCCGTGTCGTCGGTGCTGCGATCATCCACCAGCACGATTTCCACCCGCTCCATCGGGTAGTCCTGTTCCAGCACCGCGTGCAGGCATCCCTCGATCCGTTCGGCCTCGTTGTGCGCCGCGATCAGCACCGTGATTTCGGGTTGGGGCGTGTCCGCACTCACCGGGAGGTTCTTTCCGCAAGTTGGCAGTCATCCAAAGAGTAGCCACCCCCCGCGCGGCCCGTCAAGACGGAGTGAACTCAAGGCAATCCGCCCCGGGTCAATTCGCCGCCCACGGCGTCCTCCGCCGCGCGTCCTCGCCACCGTCGCTCCCATCGGCCGGTTCGCTCCCGCCGTCCTCCCGCCCGGTCTCCGGGGCGGATACCGACGTGTCGCCGCGGCTCGCCTTTTCGGCGATCTCCGCCGCGGCCGCCGGATCATGGTTCCCCTCGGCAACCCACCGCGCCGGCTCATCGGGCCACAGCGGCACATCCAGCACCGGGTAATCCCGCCAGCCCGGCGCGTCGTAGTGCCACCACTCCTCGTTGATCGTCGTGAAGCCCTCCGACCGCATCGCCTGGGTCAGCAGGTTCATGTTGGCGCGCGCCGTCGGCGTCATCCCTTCCCATGTCCGGTGCGACGTGATGTCGAAGGTCAGGTATTTTGAGGGCATCTCCAGTTCGTTGCCCGCCAGATCGGTCAGCGTGATGTCGACGGCCGCGCCGCGGTTGTGCCGCGAGCCGACCGTCGGCGACGCCAGGTACCGCGGGTCGGGATGCAGTTTCCACAGCCGCTGCGTCACCGACAGCGGACGATAGCCGTCATACAGCTTCAACCGGTAGCCCTGTTCCTTCAGCCGGGCATTGATCCGCACCAGCCGTTCGGCCACTTCGCGGCGCAGCAGCAGTCGCGGCCGCTCATAGATCGGCTCGTTGACCAGCGTCGCCCCCGTCGCCCACATCTGCTCGGTCTGGATCGTCGGGTCCAGCGCCGTCACCTCGACCAACTCCGGTTCCTGATAAAGGTCATACGGCAGCACCTGACCCACGGCCCAGACCGACACATGCGCCGCATCGATCGTGCTGTCGGGCAGCAGCTGGCGGACGGATGCAATCCGCGGAAATTGCGGGCTCCGCACCGACTGGTCCCAGATCCGCTGAAACGGCGCATCCGGATCGATCGCCGGCGCCGGCGGCAGGAACACCCCGTAATGGGCGCGGATCAGCAGATCCCCGTCATCCGCCTCGCCGCGGGCGCCAAAAACCTTTTCGCGCAACGCCGCCGCCGCAGGCTGCCCGCTCGCCGGGCGCACCGCCACGATCACCAGCAGCGCCCAGATGTCGGGCTCGCTCACCGGCCCGAAAAAGGATCGTGCCGGGTTTTCCGGCGAGTCATCCCCGTTCATTGCATGGCCGCCCACCGGCGCCAGCCGCAGCGCCCGCCCAACCGCCCGCGGCAGGTGAACCTGGCCGGCGATCAGCCAGGCATCGGTCGCCGGCGCACGCGCCACGGCCCGCCGCGTGAACTCCGCCAGGTTCATCGCCGAGACCGGCTGGCCGGCGGCGACGATTCGCAGTGCCGGTTGGACCCCCCGGGCGACGCCGACCGCCCAGCCCAGCCGCGCCAGCGACTCGTAGGAGTAGTTGCGGAAACCGATGCTGGCGTCGGTACTTTTCACGTGCAGGCGGCGGCCACCGGCGACGAACCAGCCGGCGGTCCGCGGGCCGTAGACCGTCGCCAGGCCCAGGCCGGCGTCCAGGTCCGGCGGACTCAACGGGCGGAAATCGGCCGGCGTCAGTTCGCCCGACCGCACGGCGTCCCAGCTTCCATGGATCACGACCGAGGTCGGCGCGTCGCCGACACGGATCAGCCGCCAGCCGGCATCGGCCAGCGCCAGTTCCTCCAGCAGGTCGAGTGAGATCGGCGGGCGGACCGGACCCGGCGTCGCCGCGGGCGCCGCGCCCAGTTCGGGCGTGTCCGGACCCGCCTCATACAGTTCATCCAGATTGATCGCGGGCGGGGCGGCCGCCTCGGGCGCGCCCGGTTCCGTTTCCGCGGGCAGCGTCACCGCCGGCGGCGGGGCCGGTTCCGGCAACGGTTCCAGATCCAGCCCGATCCCGGCGCCGAACAGCCGCGGCGCCGCCAGCAGTGGGTACAACGCCAGCCGCGCCAGGGACTTTCTTTTGGAGTGGCGTGAAACCATGAATTGATCCAGCGCGGGATCGTTCGGCGGGCGACCGGCATCGGCGCGGGCGCGACGCGCGCGCCACATGGTAACGGAATCCCCCCGCCCCCCGCCATCGCTCATGGTCAGCTCGCGCAGCGCAATTCCACCCGCGCCTTCTTGAGCCATTTCCGCGCGCGGCTGGTCAGGCCGCCGTCGGTGATGACCTGCTGGAAGTTCTCCCAGGCCGCGTAACGCACGAAAGCTTCCCGTCCGAACTTGCTGCTGTCGGCCACCAGCACGACCCGCCGCGCGCAGCCGATCATCGCCCGGGTCACGCGCGCCACCGCCATGTCGGTCGTGTAGGCGCCCGTCGCGTCGGCGCCGTCACACCCGACAAACGCGATGTCCACGCGAAACCGCGCCAGGTTCTCCTCGGTGAGCGGGCCCGTCAGGTCGGGGCTGCTGCGTCGCACGTTCCCCCCCAGCAGGATCAATTCGATGTTTTCGTGCGCGTGCAGGGCCGAGGCGATCGCCAGCGACGTTGTCAGCACCGTCAGGCGCGGCGTCCCCGTGAGCCGGTGGGCCACCGCGAGCGAGGTCGTGCCGGTATCGAGCACCAGACGCATGCCAGGTTCGACCAGCCGGGCCGCCTCGCGCGCGATGGCCTGCTTCTCGGCCTGGCGCTCGCGCCCGCGCTCGAGGAAGGCGAATTCAATCACCGCGCGCTGCGAATAGACGGCCCCCCCGTGCGTCCGCGTCAGCCGCCCCTCGCGCTCCAGCGCCTCCAGGTCGCGCCGGATCGTCATCGGCGTCACCGCGAACAGCGCGCTCAACTGTTGCACGCTCACTTCGCCGTCGCGGGCGAGCAGCTCCAGGATCCGGCGATGGCGCGGGTGCGATTCGATGCCAGGGCTCAATGCGCGGCCGGTACTCCGTCGGGATGATCAAATGGATTGGCTTGACACGGGTGACCAGTCGCTTCGGCCACCGCCGGATGAATCACGCCGCCGCCCCAGGTGTTCAGCCCCTGACGCAGGTCCGCCATCTGGCGCAGCGCCCGCTCCACGCCCAGGTTGGCGATCTTCGCTGCGTACGGAATCGTCGCGTTGGTCAGCGCTTGCGTCGCCGTGCGGGCGTACGCCCCCGGCATGTTCGCCACGCAGTAATGCGTGATCCCGTGCTCCACGTAGACCGGATCGTCGTGCGTCGTCGGCCGTGTCGATTCGGCGCAACCTCCCTGGTCCACGGCGATGTCGACGAACACCGACCCCGGCTGCATCACGTCGAGCATCTCGCGCCGGATCAGGCGGGGCGCCCGCGCGCCCGGCCGCAGCACCGCGCCGATCAGCAGATCCACCGTCGGCAGCGTGTCCATCAGATTCTGCTCGTTCGAAAACAGCGTATGCGCCGAGCTCTGCAGCGTGATGTCCAGAAACCGCATCTTGACCAAGTCGACCTCCAGGATCGTCACCGCCGCGCCCAGGCCCATCGCCATCCGGCCGGCGTTGATCCCCGCCGTCCCGCCGCCGATCACCAGCACATTGCCCGGCAACACCCCCGGCACCCCGCCCAGCAGCACCCCCTTGCCCCCCTGGGCCTTGCTCAGGTAATAGGCGCCGACGATCGTCGCCATCCGGCCGGCGATTTCACTCATCGGCTCCAGCAGCGGCAACCGCCCCCCTACGGCAACCGTTTCGTAGGCGATGCCGGTCGTCCCGCTGTCGAGCAGCGCCTGGGTCAACTCGGGCGCCGCCGCCAGATGCAGATACGTGAACAGGACGAGCCCGGGGCGCAGATACTGATATTCCGCGGGGACCGGCTCCTTGACCTTGATCACCAGTTCGGCCGACCAAGCCTCCGCCGCGCTCGCCACGACCTCGGCTCCCGCCTGCCCATACTGCTCGTCGCTGAAGCCGCTCCCTTCGCCGGCGCCGCGTTCCACCAGCACCCGGTGGCCGGCCCCCGCCAGCAGCCGCACGCCTCCCGGTGTGCAGGCCACCCGGTTCTCCTTGACCTTGATCTCCCGCGGAATGCCGATCAGCACGTGGCGATCCCCCGTTCCGTGACTCAGGCGTGAGCGCTCCGCGGTGTCCGCGGCGCGGCCGATTCGGTGATTGCCTGCTCCATCCGGGCCAGGATGAAATCCACCGCCGCGCGCGTCACGATCAGCGGCAGCTTGGTCAGCACCACCGGCGGGCAGTCCACCTTGTAGGTTTGCGCGCTGATGTCGAAGCCCATCCGGACCATGCTCGCGGCGAAATCCGCCGCGGCCGCCAGCGAATCGAACTCCAGTCCGCACATGTGGCGAAGCCCGTTGATGCCCTTCACCCGGTCGGCGTGGCGCTCGGCGAATTCGCGCAGCCGCTCCTCATAATAATCGCCGATGGCCCGCGTTACGTCGGCGTTGGCCGCCGCCCAGTGCATCGTGATCAGGTAAGCGAGCGCGGCCAGCTCCTCCTGCCCGTTCGTCACGAGCGCCGCGAACTGCGGCATCCGACCGTCCATGCTTGCATTGAACAGGATGCGCGACGCGGGGTATTCGCCGCCAGGAAAGCCCTTGCCGACGGCCGCCATCGTCGGCCGCAGCCCGTATTCGCGGAACAGGAAAAACTCCGGCGACCACATGCAGGACTGGATCTCATCGACGATCGTCGGGACATCGTGGGCGCGGCACAGTTCATATGTCCGCCGCAGAAACCCGCGCTCCAGCAGCACCGCGCCGTAGTTCATCATCACGATTTCATGGAAAAAGGCGGCGATTTTCCGCGCGCCGCCCTCGCATTCGGCGAACGCCGCTTCCACGTCCTCCAGCCGGTTGGGGCGGATCGCCCGGACCTCGAAAATCCCCGCCGCCTGCAGCCGGTCCAGCAGGCTGGCCCACATCCCGCGCATCGTCTGCGTCAGCAGCGTCGTGCCGTGGTAATTGGCCTCCAGACCCCCGTTCTCATTGCCCAGCACCAACACGACCGGAATGCGGCCTTCATACGCCGGCGGGTCGGCGTCGCCCTGGATCCGGTGGAACCGGGCCAGGATCATCTTGAGCGCCGCTTCCACCGCCAGGCTTCCCGTCTCCAGGTTCAGCACGCGGTTCAGTTCCAACTTGTCCGCATCCGCGCCGGTTGTCCCGTTGGCCGCGGCCACCAGCCGCTCCTCCAGCAACCGCGTGATATACCCGCGCGTGTTGTTGTGCGTCGCATTGGGGATCCCCAGCGCCCGGGCGCGGTCGATCAGCCGGTAACCCGGAAACGAATGCCCCAACAGGGCGTGGTAATGCTCGCTCTTCGTGATCAGGTGGAGCCGGCCGCTTTCGGCCAGCCGGAACAGACCGAACCCCGTCAGCGGCGCGACGTGCGTCTTGGTCGCCTCATTAAACCGGTCGGTCGATTTCCCCGCCGGACTCGAGGTCAGCACGGCGGCGGGAACGCTCTGGCCGGTGTGGCCCAGCAGTTCATGCTGGCGCTCGATGAACGCCGCCGGCAGGAAATCCACCGGGCGCCGGGCTTCCTCCCGCAGCGCGTCGAGGTCCTCGCCCGCCAGCCAGGCCCGGCCCGCGCAGACCGCCTCGATGTATTCATCTCCCAGAAGATCCGCCAGCGAGGCCCGGACTGGCCGAAATGGGTTCGTGAGTGCTCCTGCGTCCTGTTGCGTGGCCATGGCGTTCCTGTTCTTTTATGTTCATATTTGTTCGTAACGATAATCCCGGCGGGCCGCGCCGTCAATTTCAATCTTCGCGCTTTCCGCGGCCCGCGGCGCGCCGCGCCGCGCCGCCCAACCATCTTCCCGCTGTCGGCGGCCGCGCCGATGGTGTTTAATGCGTGGGACGGGATCTGGGGCACAATCACGAGGGAGTTGCTCATGAACCTGCCGTTCACAACGAGGGATGAAGATTGGGAGGGTGAACGGCCGATTCGAATGATCCAGGCCTCCCGGATCTAGCAGCAGGGCAGTCCCGTCAGGAACGGCAGACTTCAGCCCGCCACGTCAGTGGCGGGAACCGGGATCCCCATCGCGACCGAGTCCCGTAGGGACGGCAGAACCGATCCAGGCGATCCCGGGAATCGGAGACAGATTTTCGAGCGAGAGACGATTTTGGAGTGAGGGACGAGAGATGACGGGCTCGATCGCGCTGAAGCGCACCGGCAATTACATCACCGACACGCTGCGGCACCTCGGCGATTTCTTCCACTTTACCGCCAAGACCTTCCTCCTGTGCTTTCGCCCCATCCGGTTTCGGCTCGTCATGGCGCATGCCAATCAGCTCGGGATGAATGCCCTGCCGCTGGCCTTTACCACCGCGCTGTTCGTCGGCATGGTGATCGTCCTGCAAACGGGACACGAGCTGGCGATGTTCAACGCCAAACAGTATGCCGCCGCCGGCGCCGCCAAGGGCCTGACCCAGGTGATGATCCCCGTCTTCACGGCGCTGGTGATCGGGGCGCGCACCGCCGCCTCGATCGCCGCCGAACTGGGCACGATGCGCGTGACCGAACAGATCGACGCGATGGAAGTGCTCGACGTCAACCCGATGCGCTATCTGGTCGTGCCGCGGCTGCTGGCCGTGATGATCATGCTGCCGGTGATGACGGTCTACGCCGACGTCGTCGGGCTGGCCGGGGGGTGGGCCATGGGGGTCTTCGCGCTCGGCGTTCCGGCCAATCAGTACCTTCAGATCACGCTGGACTTCATGACGCTGGGCGACGTGATCAGCGGCCTGATCATGACGTTCTTCTTCGCCGCGGCGATGGCGATTTGCGGCTGCTATTACGGCTATACCGCCGGAGGCGGCGCCGAGGGGGTCGGCCGCGCCACGACGCGCGCCGTCGTCTTCACGATGATGTGGCTGATCCTGCTGGTCTACTTCCTGACGAGCTGGATCCTGTATCTGCGCGGCACGATCTTCGCCCCGCGGCTGCTGGTGGGTTGATCGGCGGAGAGGCCCACTGGGAACCGCGCGACGGAAGGAAAGTTTGGGAGCCTGACATTCCACGCCCGCGTCCGCGCGAGCGGCGGTGCGCGCGCTCTCTCATATCGGGCGTCCCACCGCGGGGATCCGCATGAACAACACGCTGTTCGAACAGAGCCTGGCCGCGCTGCGCCGCGGGCTGCCCGAGCCGGAAACGGCGGACCTCGCCATTGTCACTGGGTCGGGGCTGTCGCGGCTGGTCGAGATCGGCGAGGATGAGGAGAGCATTTCCTTTTCCGAACTGCCCGCCGTCGGCCAGGGGGCCGTGGCGGGCCACGGCGGACGGTGGCATATCGTGCGGCTCGGCGGCCGGCGCGCGCATGTGTTGCGGATGCGGCGGCATTTCTACGAGGGCGTCGCGCAATCGCAGGTGATCGCCGGCGTCCGGCTGCTGGCGCGGCTCGGCGTCTCGCGGCTGATTCTGACCAACGCGGCCGGCGGACTCTCGCCCCGCCTGCGCGTCGGCGATCTGATGCGCGTCACCGACCACATCAACGGCCAGCACCGCAACCCGCTGATCGGACCGAACGATGAACGCAACGGCCCGCGCTTTCCCGACATGAGCGAACCCTACGACCGCGAGATGGGCGAGCTGATCGACGAGACCGCGCGCGAACAGGGCATCGACCTGAAGCGGGGGGTCTACGTGGCGCTGGCGGGACCGACGTATGAAACGCGGTCCGAGGCGCGGTTGTGGCGGACGCTTGGCGCCGACGCCGTCGGCATGTCCACGGTTCCGGAAGTCATCGCCGCGCGCCACGCCGGAATGCGCGTGGCGGCGATCTCGCTGATCACGAATTCGCACGTCCGGCCGCAGGGGCCGACAACTCATGAGGAGGTGCTGGAAGTCGGCGAGCGGGCCGGCCGGCGGTTGCTGCGGCTGCTGCAAGCCCTCATCCCCCGCCTCCCTCCCTGATATTCGCGATCGGTATCGGGATCGGTATCGAATTCATTCACGAATTTTCGAGCGCCGAGAGCCGAATTTTGGGTAGGCCTTTGGGGGGGGATCACAAGTTTGCTCATGAACCTGCGGTTCACAGCGAGGGATGAAAATGGGGAGGAACGGCCGATTCAAACAGCCTTGGCCTTGCCGGATTCTTCAGCAGGGCAGTCCCGTCAGGGACGCCAGACTTCAGCCCGCCAGTTTACTGGCGG
>MVZB01000021.1 GCA_002068205.1 candidate division BRC1 bacterium ADurb.BinA292 | reverse complement strand
CCAGATCGACACCACCCCGCCGCCGGCTCCCGCTGACGGTCCGTGGCCGACCGAGGTCCTGTTCTTCACGCAGATCCCCTGCGAGGACGGGCTGCGCCTGCAGGCCGACGGCTTCGAGAAGATCGCCGCAGGATCGGCGCCGGGCCACCTGTTGGTCCTGACCGAGCATCCACCCACGTGGCTGGCGCCCACGGAGGACGCAGCCCGGCGGCTCCGCGACGCCGCCCCCGCCGAGATCGCCGTCCTGCGCGACGAGCAGGCCCGCGCGGCCGAGTGGACCGGGCCGGGCGTGCTGACGGCCTACCTGGTCTATCATCTGGATCACGGCCCCGAGGAGCAGCCCGTGCCGCGCGACGCCGACGCCTTCGTGACGCGCGTCGAGGACCTGCTCCTGGCCGTCCTGCGCGACTTCGGCGTCGAAGGCGAGCGCCAGACCGACGGCCGGTCCATCCGCGTCGGCGGCCGCACGGTCGCGACCATCCGCACCCGCGTGCGCCGCTGGATCGCCCTCGTCCGGTTCACCATCAATACCAACGCCGACCCGGTCCTCGCCGCGGGGCTGCGCCGCGCCGGATTCGACTCGCCCCCGACCGCGAGCCTGACCGATCTGGGGCTGGATGTCGAGCGCCAGGACGACGTACGCGAGGCGGTCGTGCGGCACTACGAGGCCCTCTTCCGCGCGCGGACGATCGTCCCCCAGCGCGCCGAGCTGAAGACAAGCAAGCCCCCCTGGCTGCGCGCCCGCCTGCCCACCGCTCCCGGCACCGAGCAGGTCCACCAGGTGATGCGCGCGCAACGGCTGCACACGGTCTGCGAGAGCGCGCATTGCCCCAATATGGGCGAGTGCTGGAGCCACGGCACCGCCACGTTCATGATCAACGGCAACGTCTGCACGCGCTCCTGCAGCTTCTGTGCGGTCTTCACGGGGCGGCCGCTGCCGCTCGACCCCGACGAACCGCGGCGCGTGGCCGCGGCGGCCGAGGCGATGCGCCTGTCATACGTGGTCGTCACGGCGGTCAATCGCGA
The DNA here is from genome assembly GCA_002068205.1 of candidate division BRC1 bacterium ADurb.BinA292. GTDB lineage: Bacteria > Sumerlaeota > Sumerlaeia > MVZB01 > MVZB01 > MVZB01. Next base: position 21,977 of record MVZB01000021.1, on the reverse strand, counting down.
CGAGCGCGCCGACGGCGGCGCCGCCCAGTTCGCCGCCACCATCCGCGCCCTGCGTGAGCAGCGCCCCGGCATTCGCGTCGAAGTGCTGATCCCCGATTTCAAGGGCGACGCCGACGCGCTGGAGACCGTCTTCCGCGAACGGCCCGACGTGCTCAATCACAATACCGAAACGGTCCCCCGGCTTTACCGGCGCGTGCGCCCGCAGGCGCGCTACGAGCGCACGCTCGACGTGCTGCGGCGCGCCAAGGCGGCCGGCCTCGTCACCAAGAGCGGCATCATGCTGGGTCTGGGCGAGGAGGACGACGAGGTGCGCCGGGTCCTGCACGACCTGCGCGCCCATGGCTGCGACATCGTCACAATCGGCCAGTACCTGCGCCCCTCCGAGAAGCATCATCCGGTCGTCCGCTACGTCAGCCCGACCGAATTCGCCGCCTGGAAGCGCTACGGTGAAGACCTCGGCTTCAGCACCGTCGAATCCGGCCCGCTGGTGCGCAGTTCGTATCACGCCCACGAGAGCTTCGGCCGGCACCAGCGCGGTTGAGCGCCGGCCGCCGCGCTACTCGCCGATGATCTTGACCAGCACGCGCTTGCGCCGCCGGCCATCGAATTCACCGTAAAAAATCTGTTCCCACGGGCCGAAGTCGAGCCGCCCATCGGTGATCGCGACGACCACCTCGCGCCCCATGATCTGGCGCTTCATGTGGGCGTCGGCGTTATCCTCCCCCGTCCGGTTGTGCTGATAGCGCGTCGACGGGTCGAACGGGGCCAGCCTTTCGAGCCATTCCTCGTAGTCCTGATGCAGCCCCGATTCATCGTCGTTGATGAAGACGCTGGCGGTGATGTGCATCGCGTTGACCAGCACGAGCCCGTCGCGCACGCCGCTGCGTTCGACCAGATCCTGCACCTGCTGCGTGATGTTGATGAACGCGCGGCGCGTCGGCACGTTGAACCAGAGCTCTTCGCGCAAGGTTTTCATGAGGTTCACCTCAGCCCATGAAGTCGGAACGAGTCGCGCGGCGGGGCGCGCCTATTCGATCAGCGACAGGTCGGGACCCAGCGGACTGCTCAGGTCGAGCCAGCCCCACGCCGAGTTGACCGGCTGCCCCTCGATCATGAACCGCACCCCGCGATACGTCGGCTCGTTCAGCATGAAATTGTTGACGATGGCGAAGATCACCAGCCGCTCCAGCAGCGGCGAGGGATGCTCCGGCTGGAGAAACGCCTCGTTCAGGTCAATCCAGATAATGCCGTCGTGCAGATAGATCGCGCGAATCTCGGTTCCCTTCGGGAAAGGCGATTCGAGCAGCCCGGTCGTCGGCGGCCGCTGCATCTCGTGCGCGATCTGATACAGCCGTTCGCGGCTGTCGGCGTGGTAGCGCAGTTCGCGCTTCTGCGCGGCGAGCCCCCGGCCGCGGACCAGATAGAAAATCTGCACGGTCAGGTCCGGTTCGGCGGTCTCCACCTTGGGCTGGGGGAGGAGCGACAGATGAAAGAACGACTTGTCGAGCTTCTCCACCATGTTGCGCCGCGTGATTTCGTTGACGCCCCACCAGCCGACCGCGAAGAGCGAGGTCAGCCCCAGCAGGATCAGCAGCAGCAGCCAGCCGCACCCCCATTCGCGGACTTCCTCCTCGAGTTCGTCCGGCGGTTCGGTCCACGCCTCGGCCGTATCGACGGCGACGGCCCCCTCGCGTTCGAGCAGCCGGCGCACCTCGTCGGCGTTCGATGCCGCGGCGGCTTCCGCTTCGCTTCGTTCGCGCTTGCGTCCGGTCATGGTGCGGGATCCCGACCCTCCGGGTCCGCGCCATCGTCGCCGGCGCGCGGCTCAAAGCCAAGGTCGATAATCCTTGCGCCGCCCGGTTCATCCGAATCCGGCGCGGCCTCGGTCTGGGGCTCGGCCTCGCCGGGCCGGGGGCGCTCGTCCGCGTCCGCCGCAGTGCCGAGCACGCGGTCCAACTCGGCGTCCTCGTCCTCCTCGTCCAGCACGCCGTCATCCACCAGCCCGGTGCGGTTGGCGAGGATCTCGGCCTCGACGCGTTGCAGCTCGGCCGCCTCGCCCTCCTGGTCGGCGTTCCCCTCGTCCCCCTCGCGGCGGAAAATATAGACTTCGCCGAAGTTCTCCCCCTGGACGATGCGCAGCTCCTTCAGCCGCGTCAGTTCCAGCACGGCGATCAGCGTGACGACCATTTCGATCTTTTCGTCGCAGCTCTCGAACAGCCGGTTCAGCTCCATCCGCGGCTCGACGACAAGCCGCCGCCGCAACAGCGTCATCTTGTCGTCGACCGAGTATTCCTCCTCGGTCACCTGGTGATAGTCGCGCCGGTCGACGAAGCGGATGACGCGCGAGAAGGCCTCGAGCAGCTTGTGCAGATCGCCGCGGATCTCGGCATTTTCCTCGGCCTCGGTCAGTCTGGGCAGCGCCACCTCGCGCAGGAAGATCTGTGCCTGTTTCTCGTGGCGGCGCCCCAGCTCCAGCGCGGCTTCCTTGAATTTGCGGTATTCGATCAACCGCTGCATGAGCTGACGCGCGTTGAGGAAATCGTTCAGTTCCTCCTCGCCCTGTTCCTCTTCGCCCTCGCGCGGCGGGGGGAGCAGCGTGCGCAGCTTGATGTTGAGCAGCGTGGCGGCCATCACCAGAAAATCGCCGGCGATCTCCAGATCGAGCGACTCCATCATCCGCAGGTATTCGAGATACTGGCCGATGATCGCCGAGATGGTGATCTCGGTGATCTCCATCTCGTTCATCTTGATCAGGTGCAGCAGCAGATCGAGCGGCCCCTCGAAGATCGGCAGTTTAACGGTATACTCGGTGGTCATCTCGCCCGTGCCTGCATCGCCCGATTCATCAAAGTTCTTCGTCCCTCGTCTCTCGCCCTCGGCCCCCGAAGGTCTCCGCAAAATTCGGCTCTCGGCTCTCGAACGGACTTCAGCGGCATCCGGTCTTCACCCGTTTCGTGCCCTGCGTGTCTTTCGGGATCCAGCCTCGCCGTATTTCCCTCTACGTATCCCCCCGTCGCGCCGCGTCGATCCGCCGGATCGTCTCCAGCACATCGAGCAGCCGGTCCAGCGGAAGCTGATTCGGCCCGTCACAGAGCGCGCGGTCGGGATCGTCGTGCACTTCCATGAAGACGCCGTCGACGCCGACGGCGACGGCGGCGCGCAGCAACGGTTCCAGATACTGCCGTTCGCCGCCGCTTTTGCCCCCCGCGCCGCTGGGGATCTGGATGCTGTGCGTCGCGTCGTAAATCACCGGGCAGCCGTAGCGCGCCATCACGACCAGCGAACGCATGTCGCTGACCAGATTATTATAACCGAAACAGACGCCGCGCTCGGTGACCCAGATCCGTTCGGCCCCCGCCTCGCGCGCCTTATTGATCGAAAACTCGATGTCCCACGGCGCCATGAACTGGGCCTTCTTGATATTGACGATCCGGCCGGTGCGGGCCGCGGCGACGATCAGGTCGGTCTGGCGGCTGAGGAACGCCGGCACCTGCAGGACGTCGGCCGCCTCGGCGACCGCCGCCGCCTGGCCCGGCTCATGAAAATCGGTCAGCACCGGCAGGCCGACATCGAGCCGCACGCGCTCCAGGACGCGCAGGCCGGCATCCAGCCCCGGACCGCGATAGGACGCCAGCGACGTGCGGTTGGCCTTGTCGTACGACGCCTTGAAGATGCAGGGGAAGCCCGCGCGCCCGGCGATCGCCTTGATCGCTTCGGCCATGCGCAGCGTATGTTCCTCCGACTCGATCACGCAGGGGCCGGCAATCAGCAGCAGGCGGTCGCGGCCGGCGGAGAATGGGTCAATCGAGGCGGCGGGATCGGGCAGCGTCGTCACGAGGGGCTGTCGGCTTTCCTGGGCTGAGACCGGCTCGCCGCCGGCGGTTCCATGCGGGCCCCTCATCTTCGCCAAAGCGCCGGCCCGTTTGAAGATTTAATTGCAAAGCCCGCCGCCGGCTCCGAAGATGAAACCGACGCCGACCGGCGCGGCCGGGGGCATTTCCCCAACGGAGTTTTCAACCATGGGCGGCGAATTCGACGTCATTTTCAAGGATCTGCTCGAGATCCTCGTCTGCCCCGAATCGCACCAGACCCTGACGCCGGCCGATGCGGCCACGATCGCCCGGCTGGAACGGAGGCGCGCCGAAGGCACGCTCAAGAACCGGGCGGGCAAGCCGGTCGCCGATCCGATTCAGCATGCCCTGATCCGCGAGGATCGCCGGATCGCCTACCCCATCGTCGATTCGATTCCGATCATGCTGATCGACGAAGGAATCCCGCTCGATCAGCTCGATTCCTGACGGCGCGTCCCGGCGCGCGGCGCCCCCGGCCCGGCGCTTTTCCCAACCTGCTCCATGATCGGGAGGAGCTCCGATGTTCGGCTGGCTCAACCAGTTCTGGATGAACTGGCTGCTGGCCGGACGGCGGGCGGAGGCGCGCGATGGCGGCGCCGGCCGCTGGGAGCTGGACACCGTCGGACGCTACCGGTTCTCCAGCCTGCTGTTCATGGGCCTGTGGGTTGTGCTGGCGGCGGGCGTGACGCTGGATGCCTGGCTGCGCCCCGAGGACGCGACGCGCCGGCGCGAGGAAGCCGCCGCCTGGTTCAGTCTGTTTGTCGTGCCGCTGGCGATGGCGCTGTTCGGCATCGTGGATGCCTGGTGGGCGCGGGTGACGATCGAGCCGGCGGGCCTGCGCTTTCAATACCCGTGGCGCCCGGGCGCGCTCGTCCGCTGGGAGGACATCGTCCAGATTCGCCACCGCGAGTCGTTCCACTGGTTCACGATCCGCCGCCGGGGCGGCGCGGCGATCCGCGCCGCCATGTCGATCCGCTGCGCTGGGCCGCCGCCGCCGCGCGCCTCCCCCGGCTCGATGCCGACGACGGGGTGGGCGGGTCCGAGGCCGAAGCCGGAGCGCGGGCGGGGTAGCAATTGCGAAGCGATACCGATACCGATTGCGATACCGAGACTGATTTCAGGTGCCGCGGTCGTGCGTGTCGATGTCGAGCGGGCCGTGCATGTGCTCGCGCGCGTCGCGGGCACGGAAGACGCGGACAAAGCAGTAAACGGTCCAGACGAAAATGCCGCCCACGCTGAGCAACATGAAAATCCAGCCGCCGAGGGTCATGGGACCACCTCCTCGCGCGCGTGCTCCTCAACGCGCAGACGGTCCATCCGCTGGCGCGTCAGCGCGATCATGATGACGAAAAAGAGGATCAGCAGGCCGATGTAGATCAGCGGGAAAAGGACGCCGGCCCGGTCCGCGGCATCCAGTTCCACAATGCCCCGAATGCGTTCGGGGAACTTCTGTTTCGCCCAGAAAAGGAAAATCACCAGCAGATAGACCGGCGTCACGTAGCGGATCACCGGCCAGAAGATCGCGGGGACTTTCATTTCGGCGCCCTGCGCGATTTCCGCCCGGGCCCGCTCGATGCCGAACGCCCAGCCGAACATCAACACCTGAATCGTCGCCAGGACGTAGATGCAGACGCTGCCGACCCAGAAATCCATCGTATCGAGCGCCGCCAGATTTTTGGAGAAATACACCGCGATCAAGCAGCCGATGGCCGTCAACAGGCCGAGCAACGCCACCGCCGCCCGCCGGCCCAGGCCCATCCCTTCCTCCAGAAACGCGATCGTCGGCTGGAGCATGCTGAGCGAACTGGTGATCGCGGCCAGAGACAGCATGAAGAACCAGAGGGCGCCGAACAGCAGGCCCAGCGGCATCAGCCCGAACACCGGAGGGAGCGCGAAGAATCCCACGGCCAGACTCGACCCCTCGCTGATCGACCTGAGCAGCCCCTCGGGCAGCCCGCCCAGAAAAATGAACGCCACCGGGATCGTGATCAGCCCGCCCAGGCAGACTTCGCAGAATTCGTTGGTCGCGCAGGCGGTCATGCCCGATAGCACGACATCGTCGTTGCGCCGCAGGTAGCTGGCGTAATTGATGATGATCCCGAACCCGACCGAAATGCTGAAGAAGATCTGCCCGGCCGCCAGCAGCCAGACCTCGGCGTTCTTCAGATAGTCCCACGTGCTTTGCCCCTCGGGCAGCGAAGGGTTCCACATGAAGCCCAGCCCGTCCAGAATGTTGGGCAGCGTGAGTACGCGGACCAGCACGACGAGCGCGCACAGGACGAGCAGCGGCATGGCATAGCGCGAGAACGTTTCGATGCCGCGCGTCACGCCGCGGTAGATGAATACGTAATTGAGCAGGAAGACGAGAATCAGCATCGCGATCGCCGGGCCGGGCAGGCCATTCTGCGTGTCCTGGACATAGTTGGAGAAGAAGGCCGCCCCCTGCTCGACGCTCTCGCCGGGACTGACGCCGCGATTGCCCGTCACGAACGCCCGCAGATACGACCAGGCGTAGTACAGGCACCACGATTCGATGTAGACGTAATACATGTAGATGACGATCGGCACCATCAGCGCCAGGGCGCCGAAGTAGCGGCTCCACGGCCGGGGCCAGATGACGCTGTAGATGCCGGGCGCCGAGTTGTAGCCCCGCGCGCCGCCGTAGCGCCCCATCGCCCACTCGGCCCAGACCAGCGGGATGCCCAGCAGCAGCAGCGAGATGAAATACGGGATCATGAACATCCCGCCGCCGTGGGTCGCCGCCAGGCCGGGAAAGCGCAGAAAGTTGCCCAGGCCGACGGCCGAGCCCGAGACGGCGAGGATCACGCCGAGTTTGGTTCCCCAGTTTTCACGCCGACGTTCCAACGTCTGGGCGGAAGGGTTGAGATCGGCCATCGGTCATCCTCAACGCCGTCGCGTGCGGCTCGCGCCTCGGCCCGGCGGGCCCGGCCGACGGCGCGGAACGTTGCGATCGCAGAGGTTTGGAATTGCCGCGGCGCGGCTACGGCTTAGCAGTTTGCGGGATCGAATCGGCGCCTGCAACTGAGAAAGCCGCCCGCGCCGCTGGGCAATTGGAATCCGTCCGATCTGTCCGATCCCACGGATCCGACGGATGTCGATTTCAGCGCCTATAGAAGATAAAAAACTTCTCTTATCTTGAATTTGCGCCCCATCCATGTCATCTTTCCATCAGCGGCCCCGCCGCCCGGACCGCGACGTCCTCCTCGTCGCGGCGCCGGTCGGATTCCAAAGGATCGGCGGCTGATGGTGCTCCCAGCGGCGACCGAATCGGCCCTTTCGCCTCACCCGCCCGGCCCCGCGCCGGTCCGGCTGCGGCTGGCGATCCGCGGCGCGGTTCAGGGCATCGGCTTCCGTCCGTTCCTCCATCGCCTGGCCCGTGAACTCGACCTGACCGGCTGGATCGCCAACACCGGCGACGGCGTCGTGGCCGAGCTGGAAGGCCCGGCCGACGCACTGGCCCAGGCGCTCGCGCGCGTTCCGGCCGAAGCCCCCCCGCGCGCCCATATCCAGAGTCTGGAGCCGACGTGGCTCGACGCCGCCGGCTACGGCGACCTGGTGATCCGGCCCAGCCTGGCGACGGCGCCGCGCACGCTGATCCAGCCCGACATCGCCACCTGCCCGCAGTGCCTGCGCGAGCTGCGCGACCCGGCCGACCGGCGCCATCGCTACCCGTTCATCAACTGCGCGCTCTGCGGTCCGCGGTTCACGATCATCGAGTCGCTCCCCTACGACCGGCCCCATACGACCATGCGCGGCTTCACGATGTGCGAGCGCTGCCGCGCCGAATACGGCGATCCGTCGGATCGGCGATTCCATGCGCAGCCGATCGCCTGCCCGGCGTGCGGGCCGCAACTGGCGCTCTGGAGCACCGCGGGGCGGGTGCTGGCCCAGCGCGGTGAGGCTCTGGCGCGGGCCGCCGACCTGCTGCGGCGGGGCGGCATCCTGGCGCTCAAGGGGCTTGGCGGTTTTCAACTCCTCGTCGATGCGCGCGATGAGGCGGGGGTCGCCCGGCTGCGGCGGCTGAAGCGGCGCGAGGCCAAACCATTCGCAATCATGGCGCCCGATCTGGCGGCGGCGCGGCGGCTGTGCGACATCGGCCCGCTCGAGGAGCGGCTGCTCCGTTCAAGCGAGGCGCCGATCGTGCTGCTCGACCGTCGCGAGGCGGCGGCCGGCGACATCGCCCCGGCCGTCGCGCCGCGCAATCCCACCCTCGGCCTGATGCTGCCCTACACGCCGCTGCATCACCTGCTGCTGGACGAACTGGGGTTTCCCGTGGTGGCCACCAGCGGCAACCGCGGCGAAGAACCGATCTGCATCGACAACCAGGAGGCGCTGGAGCGGCTGGGGCCGCTATGCGACGCGCTGCTGGTGCACGACCGGCCGATCCGGCGCCACGCGGACGATTCAATCGTCCGCATCGTGGCGGGGCGCGAACAGGTGCTGCGCCGCGCGCGGGGTTATGCGCCGCTGCCGATTGCGATCCGCCGCGCCGCGCCGCCGCTGCTGGCGGTCGGCGGCCACCTGAAGAACACCGTGGCGCTCGCGCGCGGCGGCGAGGTCTTTCTCAGCCAGCACATCGGCGACCTGGAGACGCCCGAGGCGCGCCGCGCGCAGGAAGCGGCGGCCGACGACCTGGCGCGCCTGCTGGCCGTCGAACCGCGCCGCGTCGCCTGCGACCTGCATCCCGACTATGCCTCGACCCGCTTCGCCCACGGCCGCGGGCTGCCCGTCGCGGAGGTCCAGCACCATGCGGCGCATGCCTGGGCCTGCCTCGCCGAAAACGACCTGGAGCCGCCCGCGCTGGCCGTCTGCTGGGATGGCGCCGGCTGGGGGCCCGACGGGACGGTCTGGGGGGGTGAATTCCTCGCCGTGGATGCGGAAGACTGCCGCCGCATGGGAACGCTGCGGACCTTCCCGCTGCCGGGGGGCGAGGCCGCGATGCGCGAGGGCCGCCGCGCCGCTCTGGGCCTGCTGTGGGAGATGCTGGGCCCGCGCCTGTTCGACCAATCGGCGCTGGCGCCGGTGCGGAACCTGACGGCGAGCGAACGGATCAACTTCGCGGCGATGCTGCGGCGGGGGCTCAACTCGCCGCGTACATCGAGCGCCGGCCGGCTGTTCGACGCCGCGGCCGCCCTGCTCGAGGTCTGTTCGGTCAGCCGGTTCGAGGGTCAGGCGGCGATGGAACTGGAGTTTGCCGCGCGGCGCGCGGGGCCGCCGCCGCCCGCCTACCCGTTCCGCTGCGTCCGGTCCGGCGGCGCGGCGGCGGAGCTGGACTGGCGGCCGACGTTCGCAGCGCTGCTGGCGGAGCACGCCGCGGCGCAATCCCCGGCGATCCCCGCGGCGCGGTTCCATGCGACCCTGGCGGCGATGATCGTCGCGATGGCCCAACGGGAAGGCCGGGAGCGGGTCCTGCTGACCGGCGGGTGCTTCCAGAACCGGCTGCTGCTGGAGTTGGCGATCGCCGGCTTGCGCCGGGCCGGGTTCCGGCCTTACTGGCATCAGCGCGTGCCGCCGGGCGATGGGGGCTTGGCGCTCGGTCAGGCGGTCGCTGTCGCCCGCCAGGCGAATGGGGAGGAGGGGGACGGATGTGCCTCGGCATCCCGGGTGAAATCCTGAGCATTGAAGAGGCCCAGGACGAACTGCGCCGGCGCGGCCGGGTGCGCTTCGGCGGCATCGTCAAGGAAGCCAGCCTGGCCTGCGTCCCCGAAGCCCGCGTCGGCGACTACGTGATCGTCCACGCCGGGATCGCCATCAGTCGCATCGATGAGGCCGAGGCCCAAGCGGTGTTCGCGTTGCTGGAGGAGATGGAGCAGCGGGAATAAAGGGGAACGTGCGGCGGGTTTCGAGAGCCGAGGACGAGGGACGGAATCTTGAAGTACCTTGACGAGTACCGCGACGCGGATGCCGTCCGCCGCCTGGCCGCGGCCATCGGCCGCGCCGCGACGCGCCCGTGGACGATCATGGAGATCTGCGGCGGTCAGACCCATGCGATTCTGCGCTTCGGCCTGGATGAACTGCTGCCGCCGGAAATCACGCTGATCCACGGCCCCGGCTGCCCGGTCTGCGTGACGCCGGTCGAGCTGATCGACAAGGCGCTGGCGATCGCCGCGCGCCCCGGCGTCATCTTCTGTTCGTTCGGCGACATGCTGCGGGTGCCGGGTTCGCGCGGCGCGGACGGCCGCGCCGCCGACCTGATGGCGGTGCGGGCGGCCGGCGGCGACGTGCGCGTCGTCTACAGCCCGCTGGACGCGGTGGCGCTGGCGCGCGCCAATCCGTCGCGCGAGGTCGTCTTTTTTGCGATCGGTTTCGAAACGACGGCGCCGGCCAATGCGCTGGCGGCCGCGCTGGCGGCGCGCGAAGGGCTGGTGAATTTCTCGCTGCTGGTTTCGCATGTCCTCGTCCCGCCGGCGATCTCGGCCATCCTCGGCTCGCCCGATTGCCGGGTGCAGGGGCTGCTGGCCGCCGGCCACGTCTGCGCCGTGATGGGCGCCGCGGCCTGCCGGCCGATCGCCGAGCGCCATCGCGTGCCGGTCGTCGTGACCGGTTTCGAGCCGGTCGACCTGCTCGACGGCGTGCTGCGCTGCATCCGGCAACTGGAGGCGGGCCGCGCCGAGGTCGAGAATGCCTACGCCCGCGCCGTGGCCGACGAGGGCAATCCGCACGCCCGGCGCCGGATGGAGGAGGTGTTCGAGGTCTGCGACCGCTCATGGCGGGGCCTGGGCCGGATTCCGCGCAGCGGCCTCCGGTTGCGGTCCGCCTACGCCGCGTTCGATGCCGAGCGGCGGTTCGGCGTCGAAGCGCCGGGCGCCGGGGAACCGGCCGAGTGCCTCAGCGGGCTGGTGCTGCAGGGCCTGCGCCGGCCGACCGACTGCCCGGCGTTCGCGACACGCTGCACGCCGGAGTGCCCGCTCGGCGCGCCGATGGTCTCCGCCGAGGGGGCCTGCGCGGCCTATTTCCGCTATCGCCCGAGCCATTCCCGACAAGATCGAGGGACGACATTGAAGCGAGGCGCCGCGCGATGACCTGCCCGGTTCCGAATCAGGATTACGACCGCATCCTGCTGGCGCACGGCGGCGGCGGCCGGCTGACGCAGCGGCTGCTGGACCGGCTGTTCCGGCCGGCATTCGACAACGAACTGCTGGCGACGCGCCACGACGGCGCGGCGCTCGCGCTGGGCGCCGACCGCCTGGCCTTCACGACCGATTCCTACGTTGTCCGCCCGCTCTTTTTCCCGGGGGGCGACATCGGCCGGCTGGCCGTCTGCGGCACGGTGAACGACCTGGCGATGTGCGGGGCGCGGCCGCTCTGGCTCAGCGCGGGGTTTATTCTGGAGGAAGGCCTGGCCGTCGATGACCTGCGCCGCGTGGTGGAATCGATGCGGCGGGCGGCGAGCGACGCGCGCGTTCAGCTCGTGACGGCCGACACCAAGGTGGTGGAACGGGGCAAGGGCGACGGGATTTACATCAACACGGCCGGCCTGGGCCGCATCATCGCTCGCGAGCCGATCGGCCCGGCGTCGGTCCGGCCCGGCGACGCGGTCCTGCTCAGCGGCGATATCGGCCGCCACGGGATCACGATCATGACCGCGCGCGACGGGCTGGCGTTCGAATCGCCCCTGGAAAGCGACTGCGCCCCACTGCACGAGCCGGTGCTGGAGCTGATCGCCGACGGGCTGCCGATCCACTGCCTGCGCGATCTGACGCGCGGCGGCCTGGCGGCCGGGCTGATTGAAATCGCCCAGACGACCGGCGTGGACTTCGAGATTGACGAGGAGGCGATTCCGATCGTGGACGCCGTGCGCGGCGCCAGCGAACTGCTTGGGTTGGACCCGCTCTACATCGCCAACGAGGGCCGGTTCCTGGTGATCCTGCCCGAGCGGGACGCCGACGCGGCGCTGGCGACGCTCGGGCGGTGCGACGTCGCGCGCGGGGCGTGCCGCATCGGCCGCGTGACGGGCGCCGGCCGGGGCGAAACCATCCTGCGCAGCCGGCGCGGAACCCGCCGCGTGCTGGACCTGTTCAGCGGCGAGCAGTTGCCGCGGATCTGCTGAGCCGCGCGCCGGCGCCGTCAGATCTGGACGCCATAGAGGTCGACCAGTTCGCGGCGCGTCGCTTCCAGCCGCCCGGCGATGATCGCCGTGAACGTGCGGAAGAGCTGATAGCCCAGGTGCTCGTCCTTCGCGCACAGCCGCTTGATCTTCTCGCCGTCGAAGACGACGGCCTTGACCGGCTCCAGGCAGCGGGCGTCGAAGCTCCAGCGCTGGGGCTCGACCAGCCAGGACCAGCCGAGGACGTCGCCCGGCCCAAGCGTCTGGATCAGCATCGGGGCGGGGGCATTGCCCTGCAGTTCGAGCGCGACGCGGCCCTCCTCGAGAATGTAGAACTGCTCGGCCTTTTCGCTTTCGCGGAAGACGTAGGCGCCCTCCTTGAATTTCACCTCCTGCGCGCAGGCGGCGATCTGCTTGAGCGTCTCGTCGGCGAGCTTCATCTGCTCGATCGGTTTGAGTCTGGCAACGCGCTTGTCCATGTCTTTCATGAGAAACGTCTCCCTTTCAGAGCAAGCCCGGGGTGGAGATGGGCCGCTGAGTTTCGGCCGGCGTCCGGCATGTCGTCCCGCTTGGGTTCAGGAAAGCACAGCGGGGCGGAGGGACGCAACCAAAAATAATACGCCGGAGTCTTTAATAACCAATCGAGTTCTGTTCTGAGCGGCAGGATGGCGCGTGGGCGACCGACGGACTTGACCCGTTTCAGCCGGAGCGGGAAGATAGGGCGACAGTTCGCCGAGGTTCACGCAATTATCATGAAACTTTTATTCTCGTTTGCGTTTGGCCTGGGAGCTCTGCTGCTGGCGGCGTGCGCCGCCGGGCCGCGCCCCGTCACCAGCCACATCCCCGCCCACGACGGGCCCACCCCCTGGACGCATCTGGACTTCACCAACGACCCGGCCGACTTCCAGTTCCTCGTCATGGGCGACCGCACCGGCGGCCACCGCGCCGGCATCTTTCCCAAGGCCGTCAAAAGCGCCAACCAGATGCGTCCGGAGTTCGTCATCTGCGTCGGCGACCTGATCGAGGGCTACACCGAGGACGAAGCCGTGATGGACGCGATGTGGGATGAATTCGACGCCGAGGTCTCCCAGCTCGAAGCGCCCTTCTTCTACGTCCCCGGCAACCACGACGTTTCCAATCCCGCCATGGAGCGCAAGTGGATCGAGCGGCTGGGACGGCCGTACTACCATTTCGTCTACGGCAACGTCCTGTTCCTGGTGTTGGACTCCGAGGACCCGCCGCGCGCGTTCGAGGGGGAACATCCGCATCTGGATCAAGCGCAGCTTGCCTGGATCCGCGAGACGCTCGCGGCGAATCGCGACGTCCGCTGGACCTTCCTCTTCCTGCACAAGCCGGTTTGGACCGTAGAGAGCGACACCAACTGGAACGACGTCGAGGCGATGCTGGCCGACCGTCCGTACACGGTTTTCTGCGGCCATTCGCATGACTACGCCAAATATGAACGCAACGGGCGCGAGTATTACAACCTGGCCACGACGGGCGGCGGCTCGCGGCTGCGCGGCCACGACGTCGGCGAATTCGATCACATCACCTGGGTGACGATGACCGACGCCGGCCCGCGCGTCGCGCCGATCGAACTGGACGGCATCCTCGACAACGACATCATCCACGCCGACTTCAAGGCGGTCGTCGATGGGGTGCGCGACCGGGTGCGCGTGATCTGCGATCCCGTCGTCGCCGAAACCCAGGCCTTCACTCAAATTGACTCCACTGTCCGGATGACGAATGAGTCGCCCGTCGCCGTCGACATCGACATGGTCTTCCGCAACCCGACCGAACTGCGGCTGGGCCGCACCGCGTTCACGGCGCACCTGCATCCCGGCGAGCAGCGGGAATGGCCCGTCACGTTCCAGAGCGACCAGCCCGTCCAGGTCGACGAGGTCGGCTTGATTCCCTACGACTACACGGTTCGCTTCAGCGTGCCGGGTCAGGAGGGGGAGCGGCGGATCGAGGCGTCGGGGACAACCGGCGTGCTGCTGTCGTATCCGATCCCGCGCACGGAGGTGAGCAAAACCATCGACGGCGACCTGAGCGACTGGACCAGCCTGCCGCTGGCCAAACCCGATCCCTCGCCGGTGCGCGAAGCGCTTGCCCCCGTGCCGGTCCCCCCGGCGGATCTGAGCTACCGCTTCGGCGTCGAACACGATGACCATTATCTCTATATCGCCGTGGATGTGACCGACGATTACGCCTCGACGCACGAGGCCGAGCACAAGTGGTGGATGGACAGCACGGTGGTGCGGATCGACGCGCGGCCGCGCGAGCGGCGTTTCCGCGGCGGCCGCGAATACGAAGATTACCTGGTGATCGTGCAGAATCCGGGCGACAGCGAACGGGAGGCTTACCGGCCGGACCACCTGCCGGCGGGCGCCCGCGCCGTGACGCAACTGACCGACGCCGGCCGCGCGACCGAGATCGCCATCCCGGTCGCGTGGCTCGACGAGCGCCAGGGGGGGCCGTGGCGCGACGTGCGGATCCACGTCGAGGTGCTCGATTACGACCAGGACCCCAAGGCGCAGACGATCGTCCCCTGGCTGCCCGACTGGCGCTGGGGCGGCAACATCCCCAACAGCGGAACCTTCATCCGCCAGGAGTGAGGCGAGGAGGTTCTCAGCATTCTCCTCTCGGCTCTCGAAAACCCGCGAGCTTCTCCCTTTATCGCGACCGACGATTCATGTGACCGCGGGTTCAACGCTCCGCGGCCGGCCGCACGATCAGGTTGCCGCCCGGCGGACGGTCGATCACATATGGATCCAGTCGATCGGCCGCCAGGCGCAGGTGACGCTCGATGGCATCCTTGATCCGCTGGTCGCTGTCGGAGCGGTCAAGGCGCAGGTCACGCGCGCGCAGATCGTACGAGCAACCCTCAAGGCTCACATAGATCAACATGGTGCCGGCTCCTTTCAGCGGATTTGACTCCGGTTATTCACGGCGGTTTGGGGCGTTTGCGACCGCCCCCAAAGCAAACGGCCCGTCTCGATTTTCCCGAGACGGGCCGCGCGATACTTCGATCCTCGGTGTATCGAATTTATCCAGCGCGACCCTCCGGGCCGGCATGATCGCCCCGCAGACAAGCCGTCAGGCAACAGACCGGCCGCCGCGGGCGACCCGCCATCATCACGGGCGTGTTGTTCAGGGCATTCGGCATCCGGCGTTCTTCCCGTCCCGTCGGTTCTCCGGGATCTTCGCGGCCATCCCGCGAATGGGCCCATATCCTAATGAATGGGCCGGCGAATTTCAAGGCTGATTTTCATTATTTTTTCGCCGGCGCCCCTCAGGGCTCCCGTTCATGCCGCAGGAAGGCGACCGTGCAGGCCAGGCCCCCCTCGTGGGGCTCGCCGAACCGGAAATCCTTCACGAAGGGGTGGCCGGCGAGCATCGCGCGGACGGCCTGGCGCAGCCGGCCCGAGCCGTGGCCGTGGATGATCTTGAACTGAAACAAGCCGGAGACCAGCGCCTGATCGAGCGCCTTTTCGGCCGCCAGCAGCGCCTCCTCGACCGTCATCCCGTGCAGGTCGACCTGATGCTGGACGGCGCCCGTGCTGTGCAGGCCATGGACGGGTCGTGGCCGTTCAGCCGGATCGGGCGGCGCCGTCGGCTTGAGCTGGTCCGGTTTCAGCGTCCAATCCTGGTCGCCGATCCGGACGCGGACGCGCCGGCCGCGCGGATCGACCGCCAGCACTCGCCCGCGGCCATAGTGCATGCCGAGGATTTCGACCCAGTCGCCCGGTTGATAGGAAGGTTTGTCGGCAGCGGACATGAGCGGCTCCACGGGCGGCCGGCCGGACGCCCGCGCCACTCACTCTAGGAGGCGATCACCGATTGAGTCAATGAAATGAGCCGGCTGGGAAAAGGTTGTTACTTCTCGGCGCCGGAGCGCAGCGCCTCGCGCGCTTCCTTGCGGTCGCGCAGCATCTGGCGCTGCGCGCGGAAGAGGTAGTGAATCAGCTTCTCGCGGTCCGACTCGTGGATGTGCGTGTAATGGACGCCGACGTCGTAGCGCGGCACCTCGCCGATCGCCCCCTGATTGAGCGGCCGGCAGCGGATGACGGTTCCCATGCATTCGATCTGTGTCTGGGGCATCGTCCGCAGCGTCATGCGGATGCGCAGATACTCCCCCTCGTGCAGCTCTTCGTCGGTCAGGAAGCCGATGCCGGTGCTGGAGCAGTTGAGGACGCACAGCGGGCTGCGCAGGCCGGGCACGAACGCCCGCTCGCCCGACGCGATCAGCGTCATCAGATTGTCGAGTTTGAGCAGCACCTCGCTCAGCATGTCGTGCAGGCCGCCGACCTCATCGCGCAGTTTGCGCAGCGGATCGTCCTGGCCGCCGCGCAGCAGTTCGCCCAGTTCGGCTTCGGCCGCGGCCGGCGTGCTGATCTTGGCCATCACCTCGTCGGCCGTCTCGCGCACCAGTTCCGCGGCGACCCGCTCGTAGGCTACCTGCACTTCGACGCGCAGCCGGGGCGATTCGCGTTTCTCCTGAATCACCGCCCGGCAGGTCAGCCGGCGGTCGTTGTTCGACTCGACCATGATCGGGCAGGCGCGCTGAATCCCGTCGCTCGACCAGGTCATCACGGCGGCGGTCTCGGCCGGCCCGGTCATCACCCCCCGGCAGTCGGCCGCCAGTTCCAGCACCAGCAGTTCCCCGTCACTTGCCACAACCTTGCCGTCGAACGGCTGGCCGTTGCTCAGACGGATCGCCGGGATGCGCACGCGCTGGTTGAGCGGGATTTCGAGTATCGCCATCAGTGGACCACCCGGTGAACAAATGGCTCGGCCTGGCCATGCAGACCCGGACGGACGGCCGTCGTCCCTCAGAGCTTATCGGCCGCCCCCCGGCCGAACTGGAGGGTGACCGGTTTTGGTAAACAGGGCGGTTGAAGTGAGAAAATGCGCCGGGACGGTCGGAACGGTCGGGACCGACGATTGTTCACCGATCCCCTACACCCCGTTCAGGTTGTCCAGCGCCCGCAGCATCTCCTCGGCCGACTGCCAGCGCTTTTCCTTTTCCTTGGCCAGGCACTTCATGATGATCTCGGCCAGTTCCGGCGAGACGTTCGTCAGCGGCTTGGGCTCGACGAACAGATGCTGGTAGGCCAGGTCCCCCTCCATGAACGGCGGATGCCCGTTGACCAGCTCATAAAAGACGATCCCCATCGAGTAGATATCGGCGCGGTGGTCGACCGTCTGGCCCTTGACCTGTTCGGGCGACATGTAGAGCGGCGTGCCGATGATCGCCCCCGCCATCGTCGAACCGACCTCGCTCTGCTCGACCATCTTGGCGATCCCGAAATCGGTCACCTTCACGTTCTCGTTCTCATCCAGCATCAGGTTGGCCGGCTTGATGTCGCGGTGGACGATCCCGATCGAGTGCGCGTAGGCCATCGCCTCGCAAATCTGGCGCATGTAGCGCAGCGTCGATTCCAGCGGCAACTTGCGATTGACCCGGCGCAGCTTCTGCTTCAGGTCGGTTCCCTTGACGAACTCCATCGAGATGTACTTGCGGCCCAGTTCCTCGCCGATGTCGTGGATCCGGACGATGTTGGGGTGGGCCAGCCGCCGCGCGTTGCGCGCTTCCTGGCGGAACCGGCGGACTGCTTCCTGGTTGCGCAGCAGGCTGTCGGGCAGGATCTTCAGCGCCACCTCCTCCTCCAGCTCGTTGTCGTGCGCGCGGTAGACGATGCCCATCGCCCCCCGGCCGAGTTCCTCCACCAGCTCGTAGCGCTGCTTGGCCTTCTCCGACAGCGAGTTGATGATCGCCGTCCGCTCCGCGCCCATCTGATCGGCATTGGCCTCGTTGAGCGTCTCCAGCTTGCCCTTGACGTCGCGGTAGGTGATGTCGGCCGCGAAAATCAGCTTGTAGACCTCGCGCGCCCCGGCCACGTCGTTCACCGATTCATAGCGCTGCCCCAGCTCGTAGAGCAGCTCCTTGACATCCTTCTCCACCGGCAGGCGCTTCAGTTCCTGCAGCGCCAGGTCGAGCATTCCCTTGGCCATGAAGCAGCGCGCCAGGTTGCGCACCGATTCCCCTTCCCAGCGATAGTCGCGGCTCGTCTGCTGAAAGCAGGAGATCGCCAGGTCGTGCTTGTCCATCCGCATGGCGAGCCGGCCCAGTTGAAACCGGACCTCCGCCGAATCGCGCGATTCCAGAATCTTCTGATACAGCTTCATCAGGTTCCGGATGACTTCCTCGTTCTCGGGGTGGAACCGGTGCGCGTCCTCCAGCGCCTTGCGCGCCTCGCGTTCCTTGCCGGCCAGCAGCAGCAGCCGGCCCCGTTCCAAGTGGGCCATCGCGTCGCGCGGGTTCTTCTCCAGGATCTTGTCGAAAGCCTGCAGCGCGCGTTCCGGGTCCCCCGGATCGATCCGCTGGATTTCCGTCAGGTGCTGGCGCGCCTCGCGCAGCCGGCCGTCGAAGATCAGCGTGTCGACCAGGTACCAGCGCAGTTTGAGCACCTTGGGCGAGCTTTCGATCAACGCCTCCATCAGCCCGATCGCGGCGCCGATCTGCGTCGGCACGTGCGTCAGCAGTTGCTTGATGATCGCGATGGCATGGTCCCACGTCTCGCGCGCGGCGTAGGCCTGTGCGGCCGCCATGTAGTGCTCGTGATTCTGCGGCTGGAGCTGGATGGCGCGGTTGTAGATCGCGATCGCCTCGTTGTCGTGGCGCCGCTTGCGGAAGTAGAGCGAGCTCAGCGCGCAAACCGGCTCGGGATCCTCCGGGCTGTTGGCGAGCACCTGCTCGTAGGCCTGGATCGCCGAGTCCATCTGGTTGGCGCGGTCCGAACTGGCCGCCATCAGCTTCTGCAACTCGCCGTTGTCGGGGTCGCGCTCCTGGAGCCGCCGGCCCAGTTCCAGCGCGCGTTCGGGGTGCTCGGCCGCCACGTGGCAGCGCATCAGTTGCAGCCCGATGTCGAACCGCTCCGGATGGCGCTCAAACACCGCCGCGTAGACCTGCGCTGCCTCATTATCGACCTTCTTCTTGTGCAGGTAGATCGCCGCCAGGTTGTCCTGAATCGTCGCATGATCGGGCTGGTAGACCAGCGCTTCGCGATAGATCGGCTCGGCCTTGGCCTCGACGATCCCCTGCCGGCAGTAGGCGTTGGCCAGTTGCAGCACCATCTCGCGCGTGCGGCGGCCCAGCCCCAGCAGCGGCTCAATCGCGCGGATTGTCAGGTCGTCATCCCCCTCGGTCTCGGCGATCTGCGCCAGTTGCACCAGCACCGTCTCATCCTGCGGGTTGTGCATCAGCGACTTCTTGTAGATTTCACGCGCATCGCGGTCCTGGCGCCCCTCCTGCGCATAGCCGTGACTGACGGCGGTCAGGATCTCCGGCGCGTCGGGATTGGCCTGCAGCGCCCGGATAAAGATTTTCATCGCCGTCTGGTCGAGCCGGTTCTCCGCCGCATAGCACGCCCCCAGCAGCCGCAGCCCCATCGAGTCGCTCGGATTGACCTGCAGGATCTGTTGCGCGTGCAGCATCGCGTCCTTGTTGTGGCCTCCTTGCAGCAGCCGCGTGGAGAGGATGACGTGCGCGGGGGGGGCCGCCGGATCCAGCTCCAGCAGCATCTCGGCCACCTGCTGGGCACGCTCGTCGTAGCGCCGCGCCGCCTGGCAGGCCATGCAGTACAGCCGCAGGAACGCCCGGTCCTCGACCCGTTGCTCGAAGACCCGGTCCAGCGTCGGAATGATCTCCGGCGCCGCGATCTCCAGCTTGATGTACAGGTCCGTCATGTAGTGCGGCAGCTTGGGGTCATCGTGCTGATGCACGATCGTCTGGCGGAACGCCTCGAGTGCCTCGCGCGGCCGGTCGATCTGCATCAGCGTCTGGCCCAGCAGGAAGAACCACGGCCCCGGCTTCTTCATCACGCGCGACATCTCGGCGTAGACCCGGGCGGCGGCTTCGTCGTTGCGCGGAATCGAGGAGTACGCCGTGGCGAGCCCCTTCAGATAGCGATCCTCGCGCGGAAACATCTCGCGCGCCCGCTCGAAAATCAGCGCGGATTCGGCGTCGAACTGCTTGAGCTGGACATACAGGTCGGCCAGGTCGCGCACGTAGCGCCGCCGGCGCGGAAACGTCGCCGTCAGCCGCCGCAGCAGGCGGATCGCCCGCGGGTACTGCCGGCGCTCGATCGCCATCCGCGCCAGCATCTGCTGGATTGCGGCGCGCGTATGGCGGAACAGATGAAACCCGACAAAGCCCACCAGACCCAGCAGCAGCACGCCGGCCGTCAGCATCCAGATCAGGTTGGCGCGGATCAGGTACTGCCGTTCCAGTTGGCGCGCTTCGCGATGCGGCGGGCTGATCTCCCGCACCTTGCGCACCTCGGCCAGCGCGGCATCGTACTGCCCGGCCTCGGCCAGCGTTCGCGCATGATTCAGAATCTGCGTCAGGAATGTGCTGAGCCGTTGCTGCTGGCGGTTGCGAAAGTCATGATAAAACGCGCGGTTGGCGCTCCCGGAGCGCGAGGGACCTCCCAGCCGCCCCATCCAGGCGGGGCTGCCCTGCAGGAAGTTGAGCCCCAGATCGACGCAGTGGACCCGCCCCGACATGTCGGCCCGGGCGAAGGCCTGCGCCGCGCCCCCCCCGGTCAGCGGGCCGACCAGCGGCGTGTTGACCACCTGGCTGCCCAGATCGTACTGCCCCCACGTCTCGGTGCTGCGCAGGTTGATCACCACCATGCAGATGACGTCGCAGAAGACGGCGTACGCCGTGCGCGAGTCATCGAAGAAGATCGCCGGCGGACTCTCGATCGCGCGCTCGTGAAGCCGTCCCACCAGCGCCGCGCTCTCCCAGAACGGCTCGCCGCTGGCGCCGTCCACCATGTAGAGCGCCCGGTCGCGAACCACCAGCACGTCGTCCTTCCCGTCCGCGTTGGCATCGACGGTCACCGGCGTGAAGCGCGGCTCGCTCCCGATCGAGCGGTGCGCGTCGGCTTCGGTCCCCCCCGCCGGCGGCGCCCATACCGGCACGATCGCATCGTCGCGCACCGTCAGGCCGTAGAGGTAGCCCAGGCTGTCGGCGATCACGATGTCGTCGTAACCGTCGCCGTCCAGATCGCCCAGCGCCTGGCCCAGCCCGTAGGTGCGGTTGGTCGAGACCAGGTTCAACGTGATCGCGGCGGGCGGCATCGCCCGATTGAACACGGTGACCTTGCCCTCGCGCGTGACATAGACGAAGTGCGGCCCGCGCCCTCCGGCGAACCGCGTCTGACCCACCGACGGGCCGCGCTCGAGAATCCCCTGGGTCGGATGGCGGAACAGCTCGAACAACGACTGCGCATGGCCGGGCCCCCGCAACTGGCAGCCGACGAGCGTCCGTTCGGATGGGTTGTAAAGCAGGATCCCCTCGCGGTAGGGCGCGATCTCGTCCTCGCCGGTCAGGGGAAACGTCGCCGGCGGCAGCGTCAGGCCGAACCCGGTTTGCTGCGCCGGCATCTCCTGCCGGCCGGTCGGTCCGTCCAATATGAACAGTTTGCCGCTGGTGCTGGGGACGACGATCGTGATCCGGTCGTTGCCCAGGAAATTGCCCGCGACCGGCGACAGCAGCGTCTCATCCTCGCCGAGCTGCTGACGCCAGATCGGCGCGCCATGGGTCGGATCGAGCACTTCGACGACATCGCGCAGGCCGACCTGGATCAGGTCCATCCGGCCGTCCAGATCGACGTCGAAGGCCAGCGGATCGGAGGGGGCATGGGCGAATTCGGAGTCGCCTTCCCAGAGCAGCTTCAGCGGCCGGGCCTCTTGCGCCGCGAGGTCAACCCCAATCGTTAAAAAAGACAACAGACACAAGAACCGTCGCGTCGTCCGAACGTGGGTTGGAGCATCCATGGTCAAGTGCATGACATTGTGTGGAGCGGAACTCTGCTGCCGGGCATCCCGGCGCCCCCCATCCACATCGCTGGCCGCCGTCAGATCCCATCCAAAGCCTGTCAAATCAAATTCACATCCTCTAAGAGAGAGTATAGAAATTGTGGGGATGAATCACACGATAAAATCTAGCATGATGGAACCCGCGCGTCGCGGCCGCCCCGCGCCGG
>MVZB01000020.1 GCA_002068205.1 candidate division BRC1 bacterium ADurb.BinA292 | reverse complement strand
GCGACCGGGCGGCCGTTCAGTCGGGAGAACCGGCCGAAGCGGCGGTCGGCGGCGCGGCCGAGGAGAACCGGCTCGGTCTGCCGCTGCTGGTGCTGCTGAGCGTGACCGGCGTGGTGACGATCGGGACGCTGGTCGGTTCGATGCTGCCGTTTTTCTTCAAGCGGATCGGGCTGGATCCGGCGGTCTGCTCCGGGCCGTTCATCGCGACATTTGTCGACGTGTCGGGCATCGTGCTGTTCTTCACGCTGTTCCGCTGGATTTTCGGCGGTTATCTGTAGCTTTTTGGGTCACGAAAGAGGCGAATGGGCATACGTCCCGTTCGTGTCGCAGGTCTCAACCGACTCTTGTCAATCCACCGTGAGGCGGCGGAAGCGGATCGGAACCGACATGCTGGAGCTGACCAGGATGTCGTTGTCGAGGCCGATCGTCGAACCCAGATAGTCGGCTGAGTTCCACACGACAAGCCATGTCCCGTCGGGATGGGCCAGGATCGTCGGGGCTTCGTCCGCGCCGATATCGGTGTCGGCATTGTCGGCCAGCGCGGCCGGCGCAGTCCAGCTCGCGCCCAGGTCGGTGGACTGGCTCACCAGCAGATCGAAGTCATTGCCGAGCGCGCCGCCCAGGTTGGCGGTCGACTGCCAGCAGACCAGCCAGTTGCCGTCGGCATCGACGGCGAGGCTGGGACGTTCATCCAGCGCGGTCGAATCGGAGTCGGCGTTGTCGTGGACCGGCGCGGGGGAGGTCCAGCTCGTGCCGTCATTGCTTGAGCGGCTGAAAAGAATATCCTGGTCCGTGCCGAGCGTGCCGCCGAGGCTGTCGGTCGAGACCCAGGCCACGAGCCAGTTGCCCGCGCCGTCGGCGGCGAGGGCGGCGCGATAGTCATCGCCCGAATCGGAGCCCGCGTTGCTGTTGAGGGCCTGCGGCGCGGACCAGTTTGCGCCGTCGTCGATCGAGCGGGTGAAGAGCAGATCGGGGTCGAAGCTGGTCGTGTTGCCCAGGGAATCGGTGGAGGTCCAGGCGCCGATCCAGAGGCCCTGGCCGTCGGCCGTCAGCGTGACATAGTAATCCTGACCGGAATCGGAGGCGGCATTGGAATTGAAGGCGGCGGGCGCCGACCAATTGGCGCCGTTGTCTGTCGAGCGGACATAGAGGATGTCCAGGTCGACACCGATGGCGCCGCCCAGCGAGTTGGAGGATTGCCAGAGGACAACCCAGCGGCCGGCGCCGTCGGTGGCGATGGCGGGCTTGTTGTCAAAATCCGAATCGGACGGGGCGTAGCTGGCGATGGCCGCCGGGGCGGTCCAATTCGCTCCGTTGTCGCTCGAGCGGGAAAAGAGAATATCCTCATCGGTGCCGATCGTGCTGCCGAGCGAATCGAGCGAGGTCCAGACGACGATCAGGTTGCCGTTGCCGTCGCCGGCGATGGCGCAGTCCTCGTCGCTGCCCGAATCGGAGGCGGCATTGCTGTTCAGGGCCGCGGGAGCGGTCCAGCTTACGCCATTGTCGGTCGAGCGGGCATAGAGGATATCCGAATCGGCGCCGAGCGTGCCGCCCAGCGAATCGTCCGATTGCCAGACGGCAATCCAGATGCCGCTTCCGCCCGAGGCGATGACCGGGACCAGGTCGCTTCCCGAATCGCTCGCCGCATTGCTGTTGAGGGGGCCGGGGGAACCGAAGCCCAGCGTCTGCGCAGCGGGCGTGGGACCGCCGCTCGTGAGCAGGAGGGAGAGCATCAGCGCCACGAAGGCGGCAGTGCGCCGGGAGGAAGCAAACCGCTTTGCGGCGTGCCTGATGCGTTGGGCAAAAAGATGATAACAGGGCATCAGATTTCCATGACACACGGCGCCGGAATCCTGCCCTGGAACGGTATGCACCATCGCCGGATAGTAAAAAGTTCCCGTTCGAGGGAACGAGAACCGGGGAAGGGCAGGAGGAATTGGTGGCGGCGTTTGGAGAGCCGGAATTTGAAGGACGAGTGCATTCGTTCCTTCCGAACGAGCGTTTTATAGACCAAGAGGTCATGATCTGTCAACAATCATTCAGCCTTTGGGGACAGTAAGGGGGCAGAAAGGACAGAAAGGAAATAAAGACACAAGGAACGGAAGAACGACCGAAGCACGAGGATGAGTTGCCCAGGAACCGGGGGCGCCACGAAGGGCACTCTATCATCGGGCGTTGTCGCCGGACTTGCTATTTTGGAGCGGATGCGGAGGATGGACACGCCGCGGCCGCTCGCGCGCGGTCCGGCGAGATTTCCATCCGGCCCATCCGCCATGTCGCCCGCAACTCGAAGCAAGAAGCAACCCGCACCGATCTTCGTGCCCTACGATCCGAACACGGCCGGCGTGCCGGTCGTCATCGCGCCATCGCTGCTGAGCAGCGATTTCGCCTGGGCGGCGCGCGAACTCGCCCGTTGCCGGCGCGCAGGGGCCCGGTGGCTGCACGTCGACATCATGGATGGCCACTTCGTTCCCAACATTACATTTGGTCCGCCGGTCTTGAAGAAGTGGGTCGCCGCGGAGCCCGACCTGTTCTACGACACGCATCTGATGATCGAACACCCGATGCAGTATGCCGAACGGTTCGTCGAGGCGGGCTCGGGCCTGATCACAATCCACGTGGAGACCGTCGGGCGTCCCCGGCGGGAACTGCGCGCGCTGCGCCGGCTGGGAGTGAAAGCCGGCGTCGTGATCAAGCCACGGACGCCTGTGCGCGAAATCCAGTCGCTGCTCGACGAAGTGGATCTGGTGCTGGTCATGACGGTCGAGCCGGGATTCGGCGGCCAGGCGTTGATCCCGTCGACGCTCAACAAAGTGCGCGAGCTGGACCTGATCCGGCGCCGCGAAAGCCTGCCGTTCCGCCTGCAGGTGGATGGGGGGATCAATGCCGAGACGGCGGAGATGGCGGTGGCGGCGGGCGCCGACGTGCTGGTGGCGGGCAACGCCGTATTCGCCAACGGCGACATCGCCGGCAATCTGCGCGCCCTGCGCCAGGCGCTGGCGCGGATCAAACCCACCTGAGGCAATCCCATGTCGGCCGACAAGGAACACCGTGCGCTGTATCCGGGCACGTTCGATGGATTGACGTATGGTCATCTCGATATCATCCGGCGGGGATCGAAATTGTTCGACCGGCTGACGGTCGCCGTCGCGCACAACGAGGACAAGAACCCGGTCTTCACGGTCGAGGAGCGGATTGAAATTCTACGGACCGAGACGCGGGAGCTGCCCAACGTGGAGATCGCCTCGTTCTACGGGCTGACGATGGATTACGCCGAAAAGATCGGCGCCAGCTACGTAATCCGCGGCATCCGAGTGGTCTCGGATTTTGAGTATGAGCTGCAGATGGCGCTGATGAACCGGGCGCTCAATCCGCGCGTGGAGACGCTGTTCATGGTGCCCGCGGCCGAACAGTTGTATGTAAGCAGCTCGCTGATCAAGGAAGTCCTGCTGCTGGGGGGCGACGTGTCGAACTTTGTTCCGCCGTCGACCGAAAAACTCCTCCGGCGCCGGTTCAATGTCCCGCGTTCCAGTCCCGGGGCCTCATGACGCGGCCCGCCCGGCGCCGGCGGTTTGAGCATCTGCCTCCCTTCCCGGGGTTGGAGACGATCATCCGCGTCTACCACCTGCCGCCGCCCGCCATCCAGTATCTGACGGCGCTGACCGAGGCGGCCGACGGGGTCGGGCTCGTGCGGACGCTGGACGAGGAGCGCGGCATCGTCGAGTGCTGGATCATGCCGGACTTCGAGCACGAATTCGACCAGATCCTGGCGGCCACGGCGGCGCAGTGGCCGCTGCAGCCCCTGGACGACACGCGCGAGTGAGCCCTTGACGAGGGGCGTGTGAGGGTGCGCCGGTAAGGCCCGCCGTGCGGCGCGTTGCCGCATCTTGCGCCGCGATGCCCCCGCGTTATAATAAAACGGCTGAGGATTTCGCGCCCGGAGGCCGCCATGCGTCGTTCCCCTCCCATCCTCCTGGTTCTCGTAAGCATGATTCTGTTGGGTCTGGGCCTTGGACTGGGCCTGGGCCTCGCCACCCGCCTCGGCGACCTGCCGGTGTCGCTCGATCCGTCGGCCGCCGCGCTGGCGCAGATCCGCGCTCCCGCCCGCTCGAGCGCCGGCGGCGATCCCCATGGCTCCCGATCGGCGCGGCATACGATCGTCGTCGACGTCGCCCGCCAGGTCAGCCCCGCCGTCGTCAGCATCGGGGTGACCAAAACGTCCTATGGCCGCGAGTACCAGCTTTTCTTCGATGATCCGTTCTTCGCGCCGTATCTGATCCGGCCCCGGCGGCAGGACTTCCCCTACCTTGGTTCCGGTTTCATCATCGATGAGGCGGGCCATGTCGTCACCAACTACCATGTCGTGGAGGGGGCCAGCAGCATCACGGTGACGCTGACCGACCGGCGCGCGTTTTCCGCGCGGTTGCTCGATGCCGATCGGTTTGTCGATGTCGCGCTGCTGCAGATCGAGGGGCTGAGCGAACGCGAACATCTGCCGACGATTGCGTTGGGGGATTCCGACGACATCATGATCGGCGAGACGGTGCTGGCGGTCGGCAATCCGTTCGGGCCGCTGATCGCCGATCCCCGGCCTTCGGTATCGGTCGGCGTCGTCAGCGCCACCAGCCGGTCGTTCCGCGGCGACCAGAACGGGCGGATCTATCAGAACATGATCCAGACCGACGCGGCGATCAATCCGGGCAACAGCGGGGGGCCGCTGCTCAATCTGGATGCCGAGGCAATCGGCGTCAACACATTCATCTTTTCGCGGTCGGGCGATTCGGCCAGCGTCGGCTTCTCCATCCCGATCAATCGCGTCCGCCGGATCGTCGAGGAGATTCTGGAATTCGGCCGGCTGCGCGCCATCCGCATGGACTTCGAGACGGTGAGCCTGAGCCCGCCGATCGTGCAGATGCTCGACCTGGGCGTCACCGAAGGCGCGCTGGTGCGCGCCATTGATATCGGCGGCCCCGCCGAGCGGGCGGGGCTGCAGCCGAAGGACGTCATCACGCGCGTCGACGGCATTGACATTCGCGACGCCGACGACCTGATGGCCTCGTTCCTGACGCGCACGGTGGGCGAGACGCTGGATATGACCGTCCGGCGCGACGGCGAGGAACTCCATCTGAAATACGTGATCGAGGAAGGACGGCCCCCCGAATGACCCCCAGGCGCATCGACCCGCGCGGCCGCGAACTGGCCCGGCGGATCCAACGCATCCAGCACGGGCTGCGCCGACGGCGGCTCGATGCCCTGCTGGTGTTCGACCGTCACAATTCGCGCTACCTGCTCGGCTTCGCCTCGTCGCTGTCGTATCTGTTCATCACGCCGCGCGAGGCCGTCGCCTATTTCGACGGCCGGTATTACGAGGCCGCCTCGACCGCCATCAGCCACCTGGAGGTGCGGCTGATGGCGCAGCCGCGCACCGCGATCGAGCGTTGGGGGAACGAATTCCATCCCCGGCGGATCGGGTTCGAAGGCTCCACCGCGTTCAGTTCCCTGGAGCAGTGGCGCGAGTTGCTCCCCGGCCTGAAGTGGGAGGAATGCGGCGAGCTGATCGCGCGGCAGCGGATCGTGAAGTCGCCCGCCGAGGCGAAGCTGATCGAACGCAGCGCCGCGATGACGGATGCCATCTTCGAGACCGTGATTGCCGCGCTGCGCCCCGGCATGACCGAGTGGGACGTGCGCAATCTGATCCACGCCGAGGCCGCCCGCCGCGGCGCGCGTTCGCTTTCCTTTGAGTGCATCGTCGCCAGCGGCGCCACCGGCTCGCGTCCGCACTACGAGGCGCAGGCGCGGCCGCTCGAGCGGGGCGACCTGCTGCTGATCGACATGGGCGTGGTGGTGGAGGGGTATTGCTCCGACATGACGCGCGTGGTGGCGCTGGGTCGCGCGCCGCGGGCGCGGCTGCGCAAGGCGTACGATGCCGTCCTGGCCGCCGAGGAAGCGGCGCTGGCCGAAGTCGCGCCCGGCGTCGCCTGCGCCGACCTGGATCGCATCGCGCGCGAGCACATCAAGGCGCGCCGTTTCGGCCGCTATTTCACTCATGGCCTCGGTCACGGTGTCGGCCTTGAGATCCACGAGCCCCCGACGCTCAACGGCCGCAGCAAGGAGGTGCTGCGGGCCGGCATGGTCGTCACGATTGAGCCGGGCGTGTATCTGCCCGGCCTGGGGGGCGTCCGCATCGAGGACCTGGTGCTGGTGACGCGTAACGGCCGCCGCGTCCTGTCGCGCGCGCCGAAGGCATTCCGAATCGTTCCGTTCGAGTGAGCGCTGGATGTGGTTTCTCGTCCAGACGCCCCACCCCTGGCGGGGCATACGCCAGCGACCGCACCACCTGATGGCGTGGTTTGCCCGGCGCGGGCACCGCATCCACTGGGTTCAGCCGCGATACCTGCGCTGGCTCGTCGAGCGCCGCCGCGATTTTCTTGAGGCTCGCCGCGAGGAACCGCTGCCCGGGCTGACGGTTCAGCCCGTCACGCTGCTGAACGGCGAACGGCTGCCTGCCGTCCGGAGATGCAACCGAAGCCGGCTCGCGCGCGCGCTCGGCGCCGGCTCGGGGGGAGGGGAGGAGGCCGGGCCGCGCATCCTCTGGCTTTATAACCCGCACGAGAGTCATCTGGCCGACGCCGTTCCGCACGATCTGCTGGTCTACGACATCATGGATGAATACCGGGGTTTTCCCTGGTCGCCGCCGCGGATCGCCGAAGAGGAGGCGGAGCTCTTGCGCCGCGCCGATCTCGTCTTTGCCGGCACGCACGCGCTCCACGAGGCCAAGCGCGCCATGGCCGGCGGGCGGGTGGAGTGCATCCTGAGCGGCGTCGATCGGGAGCTTTTCGCGGCGGCGGGCGGACATGGAAAGGCCGAAGCCGCCTGGCGCACGTCGCCCGCGCACCAGGCGATCCGGCGCCGCGCCCGCCGGCTCGCCGGTTATGCCGGCATGATCGACCAGCGCCTCGATCAGTCGCTCCTGCGGGCGGCGGCGCGCGCGCTGCCCGACTGGGAGTTCGTTCTGGTCGGCCCCACCGTCGGCGAGCTCGCCCGCCTCCGCGGCGACCCGCGCATCCATCTGCATCCGCCGGTTCGCCATGAAGATCTGCCCTGGTACTACCGCGCCTGGGACGCGGCGCTGCTGCCGTTCGTCGAGAGCGAGCTGACGCGGCACATCAACCCGACGAAGATGCTCGAATACGGCGCGGCGGGGACGCCCATCGTGGCGCGGGCGCTGCCCGACGTCGCGCGGTTCTATGCCGACGGCGCGTGGCTCTACCGCGAGCCGGAGGAGTTTCTCGCCCATCTGCGTGAGATCGATCTCCTTCCGCCGGATGCGCCCGCTCCACGCCAGCGGGCGGCCCTGCAGTGGGCCGAGGAACGCGGCTGGGATCGCCTGGCCGACCGGATGCTGGCGATTGTCGAGGAAATGCTGGCTCGGCGTCGGCCCCACTGATCGAAGGCACGTCCGTGAGGACGAGGGACGAGTTCCAGACAGCGGGCCGAAATACGGATTCGCGTCAGTTTTTCTCGCGTTCCAGCCGGATGGTATCGATCGCAAGGCCATCCATGCGCACGACGGTCAGGCGCCAGCCGTCGACGCAGACGGAGTCATTCACCTGCGGGATGTGACCGAATTCGCTGAGGAACAGACCGGCGATGGTCTCCCATTCCTGATCGTCGAACTCGGCGCCGAGGACGTCGTTGAGGTGATCAATTTCGGTGCGGCCATCGGCCAGGTAGACCCCCTCGGCCTGCTCGACGATTTCGTCGCCGGGCTCGTCGAGTTCGTCCTCCAGCTCGCCGACGATCTCCTCAAGCATGTCCTCGCGGCTGATCCAACCGGAACAGCCGCCATATTCGTTGACGACGATGGCATTCTTGATGCGCATCTGGAGGAATTCCTCCAGCAGGTCGTCGACGCGTTTGGTTTCGGGGACGAAATGCGCCCGCTCGATGAAATCCTCCAGTTTCCTGGTGCCGTCGTCCTCGCGCAGGACGCGGAAGATATCGACGTAGCCGATCAGGTTGACGATGCGGTCGCGATAGACGGGGAAGCGGGAGAAGCCGGACTGCTGGGCCAGCGATTTGAGCATGTTCAGGTCATAGCGCTTCAAATCGACCGCGACGAGGTCAACCAGCGGGGTCATGATCTCGCGGGCGAGGGTTTCGTGCAGTTCGATGATGTTCTGGATCATCCGGCGCTGATCGGCGGATTCGCTGAGCCGTTCCTCCTCGCCGTCGTGCTCCCGGGCGATCGCCTCGCCGAAGGGTTCGTGCCGTTCGCGCTCGGCCGCGTCATGGGCGATGGTTTCCTCGACCGCGTCGGCCGTGGTGCTGTCCGCCGCCGCGGCCGGTTCGGGCGAAAGGAGCGTGATCACGTCCTCGCGGGTCAACTGCCGCATGGTCGCGCGGTGTGATTCGGACCAGGGCGACAGGATCAACTGGGCCACCCGCTCGATCGACCAGATGACCGGTTTGAGCAGGACCAGGCAGAGCCGCAGCGAGAAGTGCAGCCGGTGGATGAGCGCATCGGCGTGGGCGCGGAAGAGCGCCTTGGGCAGGATTTCGGCGAAGACGATCAGGATCGGGGTCAGGATCAGCAGGCTGAGGACCTCGCTCCAGAGGATGACGCCCAGCGCCTCGGTGGCGGCCAGCTCGGGCCAGCCGCGCTGGAGGAAGAGTTTAAAGAACAGGGCGGTGAGGACATTGGCCAGGTTTGTGCCGACCAGCGCCATCACGAGCAGGCGCTGGCTGTCCTCGAGCAGCTCGACGAGGCGTCCGGCGCTGGCGTCGCCCTGCTCCTCCATGCTGCGCAGGCGGTAGCGGTTGGCCGAGACGATGGCAACCTCGGCGCCTGAGAAGTAGAACGACAGGGCCATGCACAGGGCGATGGCGGTCAGGATCAGGGCGAGGGTCATGGAAGTTCCCCCGTCTGATCGGGTGCGGCGGCCTCGGCGGGGGCCTCGCGGCGGACGGTGATGCCGAGGATGCGGCGGCCCATCATCTCCTCGACGCGGAAGGCATGACCCTCGTAATGAACCTCATCGCCGACGCGCGGCACCCGGCCGAGCGTGTTCATGACAAACCCGCCAAGGGTCACGCCCATCCGTTCCGGGAAGGTGATGCCAAGCTGATCGGCGAGTTCCTCCAGGTTGAAGGACCCGGTGATGCGCCAGGCGCCCTCGCCGATGGGCTGGATATCGTGGGAGACGTATTCGTGTTTCTCATAGATGTCGCCGACGATCTCCTCGAGCAGATCCTGCAGCGTGACGATGCCGGCGACCCCGCCATACTCGTCGACAACGACGGCCATCTTCGTCCGCTGCTGGCGGAACATCTTGAGCAGATCGAGCAGGCCCACGCGTTCGGGAACGCAGAGCGGTTCGCGCAGATGGTTGCGCCAGGGGCTCTCGGCGTCGAGCAGCACCTCCTTGACGAGCAGGAAGCCGACCAGCTCGTCCGGGGAATCATGATAGACGAGGACGCGATTATTGGGGCTCTGGCGCAGCCGGTCGAGCATCGCGGCCTGATCCAGGTCGTCGGGGACGGCCGTGACCGACAGGCGCGGGGTGAGGATCTCCTGGACGGTGGTGCGGCGCAGTTCAAAGACGCCGTCGATCATCTCCCGTTCATCCTGCTCCAGGATCTGGGCCACTTCGCCGGCGCTGATCATCGCCTTCAGTTCGTCGTCGGTGACATCCTCGGGGCGGCGGCGGGTGGGGATGCGCAGCAGGCGGTAGAGCCCCTTGAGGCAGAAATTGAGGAACGTTCGCAAGGGATACATCAGCCAGCTGGCGCCGGCCAGGGCGGGTGAGAGGACGCGGGCGGCGGGAAGCGGCCGCTGGTGGGCGAGCATCTTGGGCACGATCTCGCCCATCAGCAGGATCGTCGTGGTGGCGGCGACGGCGGCGGCGAGAAAGGAGACGGCGGACGCCGATCCGAGCAGGCGGTCGGTAATCGCGGCGACCGTCAGCGAGATCGCAATGTTGGCGAAATTGTTCAGGATCAGGATCGTGATCAGCGTGTCGTTGGGGCGATCGAGCAACCGCAGGATGCGCAGATCGATCCAGCGGGTCGACCCGCGCAGGCGCGCCAGGTCGACCTTGTCCAGCGAGAAAAGCGCTGTTTCGGACGACGAGATCAGGCCGGAGCAGCACAGCAGGACCAGGAAGAGCGTGAAGAGGGGCAGCAGGACGGCGGGGGCCGCTTCGGCCGACTGAACCGGCTGGGCGCCGAGCCACCAGCCGCCGCCCAGGATCAGCAACAGGATGAACAGGAAATGAAGCAGCCGGCGCCGCGCCCCGCGAGATGGAGGAGGCTCGCCGCTATCGGATGAACGCGACACAATCCAACTCCTGGTCGGCCGCCGTGGCGGTGGGGACCACCTGTTGACTGAGAGCTGAAGGAAGATTCAAGGGGGGGCGCATCGAAAAGTCGGGTGAGCCGGTTCAGATCAAGGCTGCTTGGACGCCGGCGCGTGGGGGCCGCGTGGGGTCGTGGGTCGTTGGTCTCAAGCTGAGAGGCGGCGGCGCGCGTCGATCCGCGAGCACGATTCGGGATCCCTCGCACCATTGAGGCCGCATGGGAGTAGTCTAGACGGGGCGGCCCGGGACGCGCAAGCCTTTCCCGCACGAATTGGGCGGGATGTGTGAGTCACGAAGGGATAAACAGGGATCACGACGGGGGGAAAGCACCGCCTGGAGGGTTGCCGGAAGTAGGATTATGCTTGCGTCGGGCCGCGGGGTCTGCTAGCTGTGGAGCCTAACGATGTCATGTCAGCGGCTTGACGCCGCGAGCGCCGCGTTCTTTGAAAGCTCATGAAAGGCCCGGCCCGCCGGAAGAACACCCGGAGTGTTCACGTCTTAACCGTTGTCATGCGTAATGTTGCTCTGTTCCCGTTACCGCATCCCCGTTGATTGCGCTCCCGTCCCCCGCGACTGCCCCCGGTGAAGGAGGATTGACTCACCATGCACCAGCGATTCACGATAGCCCAGGTTGTGCAGGCGACCGGGCTCGAGGAATGCGAAATCCGCTTCTTCGAACAGGTCTTTCGCGAGTTTCTTACCTTCAGCCGCCTGAGCCTGGATGAAACCGAATTCACCCAGGACCACATCGATATTCTCCGCCGCATCAAGACGCTGATCCACGACGAGCAGCAGTCGATTGACGAGGTCAAGCGCCAGCTCAAGCGCGCGCTGGTCAGCGACGGCGCCAACGGCAACGGTCATGCCAACGGCAATGGAGCCGTTGAGCGAAGCCGCGCGGAGGCGCCCCTGGACGCCCCGCCGCGCGAAACCGAGGGGCTGACGCCCTACACACGCGCTGCAAGCCGCCGCCGGCTGGCGCGCGTCATCTCGGTCACCAGCGGCAAAGGGGGGGTCGGCAAGACGAGCGTGACGGTCAACCTGGCGCTGGCGTTTGCGCGCGCCGGCAAGAAGGTCGCCATCTTCGACGCCGACCTCGGCCTGGCCAACGTTCACATCCTGATGGGCGTCAAGCCGCGGTTCAACCTGCGCCACCTGATCGAGGACAATGTCCAGCTCGAGGACATCGTGACGATCGCGGCGGAGGGGGTCAAGGTCATCAGCGGAGGCCAGGGGGTTCGCGAGATGGCGAACCTGAGCGCCGAGCAGCGCCGCGTGATCCTGCGCCAGATGGACCGACTGGAACGGGAGGTGGATATTCTGCTGGTCGACACCGGCGCGGGGATCAGCGAGAACGTGCTGCGCTTCGCGACGTTCAGCGACGAGATCATCGTCGTCACGACGCCGAACATCGCGGCGGCCGCTGACGCCTACTCGATCATCAAGATCCTGCTTGAGATGGAACCGGCGAGCAAAATCGGGCTGATCGCGAACATGGTGCAGAACATGTATCACAGCAAGAACGTGTTCAACCGGATCAACTCGGCCACGCGGAAGTATCTGCACTATTCGCTGGGCGACCTGGGCTACATCGTCGCCGACCACCACCTGGAAACCGCGGGCCAGGTGCGCCGGCCGCTGCTGACGGAGTATCCCGACTGCGAGGCGTCCAAGTGCATCCGCGCGATCGCCAATACGATCCTCAACACCAATGTCTTTGTGAACGACCGCAAGGAATCCTCCTTCGGCGACATGATGGGCGCGCTCAAGCGCACAATGGTCGGCGTCTGACCGGCGTCGTCCCCACCCGGTTTCCCTCAAAGTGGAAGGAGCCCCCCGATGGACTTTGAGCCGGACCTGAACGAACTGGATGTGAACACCGAGCCGAGCGGCGACGTGACCGAGGCGGCGGGGCTGGAGGGCGGCGGCATGCTGGACGTGGCGGGGATTCTGGACGAAGGGCCGCGCCAGTCGGTCGGCCGCGAAGCTTTCCCCGAGCGCTCGGCCAACCCGCTGCGGCATTTCTCGCTGACGACGCAGCCGTTCGCCGACAACGTCAACCCCGATTATTTCTTTCGCACCGAAGCGCACGAAGAGGCCTTTCTGGCGATGAAGCGCTGCATCGAGGAGCACATTTCGCTGGGGCTGACGACGGCGATCAGCGGCACGGGCAAGACGCTGCTGACGCAGGTGCTGATCCACGAACTCGATCCGCGGCAGTACCAGCCGATTCTCGTGCTGGCGTATCCCGGGATGTCGCGCTCGGCGCTGCTGCGCGAAATCGCCGGCGAGCTGAAGCTGGAGGATGTTCCGCCGCGGGCGAACATGCACACGCTCGTCACCGCGATCCAGGCCTACATCATTCAGCTCTATCTGAAGGGCATCCGCCTGGTCCTCATCATCGACGAGGTCCATTTCCTGGGGGCCGATTCGCTGCACATCCTGCGGACGCTGTCCAACATCGAGGTGCCTGAGCGCAAGCTCGTCACGGTGCTGCTGTTCGGCGAACAGATTTTCCTGAAGAAGCTGGAACATCCCAATTTCAAGTCCGTTTTCAGCCGGATGTTCAGCCGGGTGGAGCTGCGGCCGTTGCATGCCACGGAAGTGCCGCAGTATGTGAAGTTCCGCTGGCTGATGGCCGGCGGCCGGCCCACCGTTTTCGGCGACGAAGTATTCGACCGGCTGCATGCGCTGACCGGCGGCATTCCGCGCGAGATCAACCGGCTGTGTCACAATGTCGTGGCCCATGCCGCCCGCCGCGGCGAGGAACGCATCACCGCGGACCTGCTGGACCAACTTGCCCAGAACGGACGGATCTAGCGATGCGCAACGTGTGGAGAAGCAACGAAGCGGGCAGCCTGCGGCTGCGGCTTCGCAGCGGGGGCCTGGCCCGCCGGACGGAACGCGCCGGCCAAAGCCTGGAGGAACGCGAACCGGAGGAGCTGAGCGTGCCGGTGGACAACCGGCCCAGCCGCGAGCTGGTGCTGGCGTTGCTGCAGGCCGAAGCCGCCCAGCGGATCGATTGAGCCTCCGGATCGCCATCCATCCCTCGACACCTGATCTAGCGCGGCGGGCAAGCGCGGCTGCTCGACGCCGGCGCTTTCGCTTTTCACAAAGTCCTGACGCCGTGGCAATAGCAGCCAGTCGATACCGGGAGAATCGACCCATAGGGCGGGGACGGGTCGCCTTTTCGTTTGGCGCGATGCCACGCGCTGCGGCAAGATGACTCAGGATGAACCGGCCCCCCGATCAGTCCGAGTCGCCTTCGCGGATGGAAGCCGGTCCGCCGCGGGCGCCGTTTTCGTTGCGCCGCGCGCTGGCCGAGCTGCCGCGCCGCCTGCGCGAGCTGGAGGAGCAGCTCTGGCTCGTGCCGTACGAGACGACGCGCGAGCTGCGCGACCGCGCGCTGCGCTGGGCGCAAATCCTCTATCTGTCGCTGCGCGGCTTTTTTGAACATCGCGCCTTCACCAACGCCTCCTCGCTGACCTACACCAGCTTGCTGACGATTGTGCCGACGCTGGCTCTGGCCGTGGCCG
Source organism: candidate division BRC1 bacterium ADurb.BinA292 (assembly GCA_002068205.1). Classification (GTDB taxonomy): domain Bacteria; phylum Sumerlaeota; class Sumerlaeia; order MVZB01; family MVZB01; genus MVZB01. The sequence continues at coordinate 9,384 of MVZB01000020.1, read as the reverse complement.
TGCTCAAGGGCTTCGATCTCGATGAGAGCCTGTTCAACCTGATCCTGAGCTATCCGGTCGCCCAGGTGAGCCCCATCGATCAGGCGCTGCTGGACGTGCGCAGTTACGTGGCCAACACGCGGACGGGGAGCCTGGGGCTGGCCGGTCTGCTGGCGCTGCTGATCGCGGCCGGGTCGCTGCTGTTCAACATCGAGGATGCGATGAATCAGGCGTGGTCGGTCGTCCCCGGCCGGCGCAATTTCGCCCGCAAACTGTCGGCCTATCTCAACTTCGTCGTCATCCTGATCTTCATGATCGTTGCCTTCTCGATGACGACCAGCGGCTCGATTCTGACCGCTCAGGGGATCTGGGACTGGCAGATCTACCGGTTCCGCCCGCTGCACTACGTGCCGATTCTGATCCTCAAGGTCGCGCCGTTCCTCCTGATCTGGTTCAGCCTGATCATGATCTACTACATCATCCCGGGGGCGACAGTGCAGTGGCGCTCGGCCGTGCTCTCGGCGCTGGTGGCGGGGGTGGTGTTCCAGCTGGCGCAGATTCTCTACATCCAGTTCTGGGCGGCGCTGCTCTCAAAGCGCTACAACGTGATTTACGGCGCGTTCGCCGGCGTGCTGCTGCTGCTGGTGTGGATCTATGTGTCATGGTGCGTCGTGTTGTGGGGCGCGGAACTCTGCAGCGCGCACCAGAACCTGAAGGACTGGCGGCGGCGGCGGCGCAAATGGCACAACACGCCGTTCGAGCGCGAGACGCTCGCACTGCGGCTGGCCGTGCTGCTGGGGCGGCCGCTGCTGGCGCGGACCGGCGCGGCGCGGATGAACGTCGGCGATATGGCCGACCTGCTGATGCTCCCGCCCGGGCCGATCACGGAACTGCTGGCGCTGTTCGAGAAGAACCGCCTCGTCATCCGCCCCGCGGGGGAGGACACCTATCTGCTGGCGCGCTCGCCCGAGGATCTGCCGGTGATGGAGGTGTTGCGGCTGGTGCGTCACGGGGGCGTGGCGCGCGAGGCGTTCCGCGACGGGAACGCCGGCGAGGCCGGTTCGCCCGTGCTGCTCGGTCCGCTCGCCACGATGACCGTCCGTGATCTCACGCTCCAGCCGCTGGAAAGCGTGCAGAGCTTCGCGATTTAGGGGAGTGGGAATTCCAGCGCTAGCGGTAGGCGTCGCGACGCTGATCGATCGTGAGGATCAGCACGCTCCGCGCGATCCGGGAGTCTGAGTGTCACGATCTTGGACACGGCACACCCCCGTTGAGGACTGCGTCATTGCTCCAATTTAGACGACAAGAGGTGATGGAAATCTTCAATTTCCTTATCCTCACGCGCTTTTCGCGCATGGTAAGATAGAAGGTCGGCCAACCGGCCGACAGCGATTCGATTCCGCTGGGAGCGACCCGCCATGCCCGCCGTCAGCCCCGTCCTGGAACACGACGCCATCGATCCATCGCTGGATCTGTTTGCGGAGATCGAGCGGCTCAAGACCCAGCTCAATGCCGTTCTGCTGGCGCATTACTACCAGGACCCCGACATTCAGGACGTCGCGGACCACATTGCCGACTCGCTGAAGCTGGCTCAGGTGGCGGCCGAGACCGATGCCGACGTCATTGTGTTCGCCGGGGTGCATTTCATGGCCGAAACGGCCAAGATCCTGAACCCGGACAAGTTGGTGCTCATGCCCGACGCGCAGGCGGGCTGCTCGCTGGCGGATTCCTGTCCGCCCCGTGCGTTCGCCGAGTTCCGGGCGCAGCACCCCGACCACATGGTGATCTCCTACATCAACTGTTCGGCCGCGATCAAGGCCCAGAGCGACATCATTGTGACGAGCAGCAACGCGGAAAAAATCGTGCGTCAGGTTCCGGAGGAGCAGCCGATCATCTTCGCCCCGGATCGCAACCTGGGGGCGTATCTGAATCGCGTGACCGGGCGGAACATGCTGCTGTGGAACGGGTCGTGCATCGTCCACGAAATGTTCAGCGAGAAGAAGATCGTGCAGCTCAAGGCGCGCCATCCCAATGCGCTGGTGCTGGCGCATCCGGAATGCGAACCGGTGGTGCTCGAGCACGCCGATCACATCGGTTCGACATCGTCGATTCGGGAATTCGCCCGCCGCACGCCGGTCAAGGAGCTGATCATCGCCACGGAACCGGGTCTGATCCACCTGATGCAGAAGGACAGTCCGGACAAGGTATTCATTCCCGCCCCGCCGACCAACACCTGCGCCTGCAATGAATGCCCGCACATGAAGCGCAACACGCTGGAAAAGCTGTATCTGTGCATGCGCGACCGCGCGCCGGCGATCGAGCTGGATGAGGAGCTGCGCCAGCGCGCCCTGCTGCCGATCCGCCGCATGCTCGAGATGAGCCGCTGAGGCGGACGGGCGAACGTGTAGGGATTACATCGGGGTGAAATGAGGGAATCCCGTCGGCTCGATAGACTTTCCCCAAGTTCACTCGGGTCAAGCCGCCGATTTCAATCTTTCTGAACAACTTTGGCTTACAAGACCGCGCTTTTATCCATCCCGCCGGCATTCGCCGGGCATGCCGCACCCAGCGACTCAAGCCGGCTGCTCTGGCCTGAAACTTGTGACGCAGTAGGTCATGGGCCGGAGAGTCTGAGGAGCGGATTCCCTCGCCCGACCGGAATATGCAGAAGAGAAAGGAATCCTGTCTCATGTTAAATTCACTGCATGATCTGTATGTCGAGCAACTGCGTGATCTGTATAACGCGGAGACGCAGTTGGTGGGCGCGCTGCCGAGAATGATGTCCGCGGCCTCGTCGCCGCAACTCAAGGACGCGTTCCAGTTGCATCTGAATCAGACGCGCGAACACGTCACGCGACTCAACCAGATTTTCAACCAGTTGGGCCAAAGCCCCGTCGGCGAGAAGTGCGCGGCGATGGAGGGCCTCCTCAAGGAGGGCGAGCAACTGATGAACGAGCCGGGCGATCCCTCGGTCAAGGACGCCGCGCTGATCGCGGCCGCGCAGCGCGTCGAGCACTACGAGATCGCCGGCTATGGCACGGTGAAGGCCTACGCCAAGTTCCTCGACTTCGACGAGGCGGCCGATCTGCTCGACAAGACGCTGGACGAAGAAGGTGAAACCGACAAGGCGCTGACCAAGCTGGCGACCGGCGGCATGTTCACGGGCGGCATCAACAAGGACGCGAAGAAACGCAAATAGCCCGCATGCGCCGACAAGTTGCGCGCCGAGGCGCCTCTCAAGGGACTTGGGGAAAGCTCACATCGAGAACTACCCACCAACTTGAGAGGCGCCTCTTTGATTCTTGCATGGGAGCTTCGAAGCGCGCTCAGCGCAGCGGGGGAACCTCTTTCCGTCATCCTTTCTCGGCCCGCACGACGTCGTAGCCCCAATGGCGCTGGGTCGCGGCGTTGCCGAAGGCGGCGGTCATCAAAGCTTCGAGGCGCGGATTGTTCTTCCCGACCATCCACGCCTCGCCCCCCGCGCGCAGCGCACGCGCGGCCGCCTGAACGAACAGTTCCGTGACGCGGTAATCGGTCGCGTAGGGCGGGTTGCTGAGCACCAGGTCGTAGGCGCCGGTCTCGGCCTCGCGCGCCAGGCTTTCCAGGTTGGCTTCGTGGCGGATCTCGGTTCGTTCCGCCAGCCCGTGGCGCTGGGCATTGCGCCGCGCCATCTCCACCGCGCGCGCGTTGGCGTCAATCAGGACGAGCCGCTCCGCACCGAACCAGTGCGCCGCCAGGATGCCCATCGCACCCCAGCCGCAACCGAGATCGAGGATCGAGCGGCACGGCTCGGGGTACTTCAGCAGATCCAGCAGGGCGTGGCTTCCGCCATCCAGCCCGTCGGAACTGAACACGCCGTAGCATGTCTCGAACGGCAGCTCGGTGTCGCGGGCCTTGACCTGGACGGTCTTCACATAGAATCGAGTCTCGGGCCGTGCGTCCTGGTCCGTTCCGGGCTTCCCCGTCCGCTTGCAGGAGTAGACCAGGCCGCCTTTGGATTTGATGAACAACGTCAGGTTGCCGAACGTTTTTTCGAGTTGCCGCCGGAGCCACTGGTCGCGCGGGTTGTTGATGCAGGTCAGCAGTTTGCCGCCGGCGGCGAGCCGGTCATGCGCCTGGCGGACCAGTTCCAGCGTCAGCCCCGCCTCGCTGTCGATCTGCGTGTGCAGGATGATCAGATCGGGGGATTCGTCCAGCACCGGCAGTTCGGAACCCGTGTGGATCTCCAGGCGCTCGATTTGGTTTTGTCGCGCCACATCGACCGCGCGCTCCAGGTGAAAGAGATCCAGGTGCCACAGGCCGACCCGGCGCTCCGGCGCCAGGCCGCGCAGCACCAGCGCCGCCATGCCATCGGGCTCCATCACAGTGAGCGCATGCGATCCGGCCGCCGCGGCCGCGGCCTCCACGAGGAGAGCATTGCGCGGATGCAGGCCCTTGGGCGAGGTGATCGCGATCCGACCGCCGGCGAGCCGTTCGCGACGAACGGTGGCGGATTCCGCATCGAGCGCCAGGCTCAGTTCGGGACGGGCGGCAATTGCCGGTTTGAGGGGATGGTTCACGGCGGTTTCCTTCGGGTTGATTGGGGGCATTCGGTGCTCGCGCGGCGAATTCCTGGTGCGGCCCGCGCCGCGCGCCGGCGCGTCTCATTCTAGCAGCCAGAGTCTCCCCGCGGCTGCAAGCGATTCGGGGTGGGCGCGGCTGGGGCGCGATAAGGAGGAATGGACGCGGTGGGCGCTCTGGTCGTCGTTCAGGGACCTCCGACCGGCGCTCCATGTTTCATACTCGAATTCGCTTGTTCGATAACCGTCCGCTCCTGTAATCTACGGTCCATGAGTGCGTTCGCCCGCGAGAACCAACCACGCCCCCTCGACAGCTCTTTCCAGGTGGGCTGCACGCCGCCCTGAACGCCTTTCCCTGATCGATCAAAGCGAAGTGAAGTCAAGCCCGGCGGCGCCGGCCAGATCCTCCGCTCGCCGTCAACCCGACCCCGCTGAATCCCGCTTTCGACCCGCATCCAAAGGCAGAAAAGTGTCCACCGCCCACGAACTTGCCCGGGAAACCGCCCGCCGCCGCACCTTCGCCATCGTCTCGCATCCCGATGCCGGCAAGACGACGCTGACCGAAAAACTGCTGCTCTATGGCGGCGCGCTGCATCTGGCCGGGTCGGTCACCGCGCGCAAGAACCAGCGCGCGACCACGTCGGACTGGATGGAGCTGGAGCGCAAGCGCGGCATCTCGATCAGCTCCACCGTTCTCAATTTCGAGTACCAGGGCCACCGCATCAACCTGCTGGACACGCCCGGCCACAAGGACTTCTCCGAGGATACCTACCGGGTGCTGACCGCCGTCGACTCGGTGGTGATGGTCATCGACGCGGCGAAGGGCGTGGAGAACCAGACGCGCAAGCTGTTCGAGGTCTGCCGTCTGCGGGGCATCCCGATTTTCACCTTCATCAACAAGATGGACCGCCCCGGCCGTGAGCCGCTCGAACTGCTCGATGACCTGGAGAGCGTGCTGGGCATCGCCGCCTGTCCGATGAACTGGCCGCTCGGGACCGGATTCGAATTCAAGGGGGTCTGGGACCGGCAAGCCCGCGCCGCCTGGTTCTTTGAGCGGACCCCCAGCGGCATGTTCCGCGCCCCGGTCCAGACCGGCGGATGGGATGACCCCGAAATCCGCGCGCGGCTCGACGAAGAGGCCTGGCGGAAGGTGAAGGAGGAGATGGAGATCCTGGAGGGCGCGGGCGCGGCGTTCGATCACGCGCGCGTCCTGGCCGGCGAGCTCACGCCGGTGTATTTCGGCAGCGCGCTCAACAGTTTCGGCGTGCAGAATCTGCTCGATTCGTTCGTCGCGCTGTCCACGGGGCCGACCGCGCGGGTCAGCCATGGGAGCGCCATCGCGCCGACTGCCGAACCCTTTTCGGCGTTCGTCTTCAAGATCCAGGCGAACATGGACCCCAACCACCGCGACCGCGTTGCGTTTATTCGAGTTGTCTCGGGCAAGTTCGAGCGCGACATGACCGCCCGCCACGTTCAGTCGGGCAAGACCGTCCGTCTTTCCAACTCCAGCAAGCTGTTCGGCCGCGAGCGCGAAACCGTGGACGTCGCCTATGGGGGCGACATTGTCGGGATTGTCGGCGCCAACTATCTGGCCATCGGCGACACGCTGGGCAGCCGACCGGATATTGTTTACGACGAGATCCCGCATTTTCCGGCCGAATGCTTCGCCTTCCTGCACAACCCGTCGCCGTCCAATTTCAAGCGGTTCCGCACCGGCCTGGCGCAGCTCCTGCAGGAGGGGGTCGTGCATTCGTTCGAACTGGAGCACGGGCCGCGCAACGCGCCGCTGCTGGCGGCGGTTGGGCCGCTGCAGTTCGACATCGTGCGCTACCGGCTTGAGACCGAATACGGCGCGGCCAGCCGTCTGGAAAGCGCGCCGTGGGAACGGGCGCGCTGGGCGCGGTTCGACGCCGTGGATCGTGATCGGATCAAAACGGCCGCGGGCGTCGCCTGGGCGCGGGACGCCGAAGGCCGCCCCGTCCTCCTTTTTCCCAACGAGTGGCACATCGACTACTTTGCCCGCACGAATGATTTCGTCAGCTTGAGCGAATACCCGATCGACCCGGTCGAGGAAGCAATTTCGGCCTGAGGCCTTACCTCAGCATCAAATAATCCTCAATCGAATAGCCGGCGTCTTTGAGAATACGCGCGGCGAGTCCCCGGCCAAGGCCACAGCCTGAATGGACTGGAATCTGTAGAATTTTATCGGACCGTTCATCCCTGTCTCATGGACGATTACCAGCAATGTAGCATTGAAGACGGATGAGTCAATTCGGAGCGGGACGGAACAGACCGTACCACCCATGGTCCGGAATAGTCGGAATGAAGTATTCACGCAACAATGCGCCTCAAAAAGACAGCCTCCGAGCTTGTCGGAGGCTGCCGGTCAGGTGATCTGGAGTCTTGCAGATCAGCGATGAGATTCGCCCAAGGCGCTACTTCCGTTTCAGCCACGGCATGTTGCTGCGGACCTCGGCGCCGACCTTTTCGATCGGGTGCTCCTGGCCGAGCCGGCGCCGCGCCCGGAAACTCGCGAAATTCGCCTGCGCCTCCAGCACCCATTCCCGGGCGAACTGCCCGGTCTGAATTTCGTTGAGGATCTTCTTCATTTCCGCCTTCGTCTGCTCGGTCACGATCCGCGGTCCGCGCGTCAGGTCGCCGTACTCCGCCGTGTTCGAGATCGAATAGCGCATATTGGCGATGCCGCCTTCGTAGATCAAATCGACGATCAGCTTCACTTCGTGGCAGCATTCGAAGTAGGCCATCTCCGGGCTGTAGCCGGCCTCGACCAGCGTTTCAAACCCCGCCTGGATCAGCGCCGTCAGGCCGCCGCACAGCACCACCTGCTCGCCGAACAGATCGGTCTCGACCTCTTCGCGAAAGCTCGTCTCGTAGACGCCGGCGCGCGTGCCGCCGACGCCTTTGGCCTGGGCCAGCGCCAGTTCCAGCGCCTTGCCCGAAGCGTTCTGGTGAACGGCCACGAGGCAAGGCACGCCGCCCCCCTCGGTGAACGTGCGCCGCACCAGGTGGCCCGGCCCCTTGGGCGCCACCATCCACACGTCGACGTCGCTGGGCGGCACGATCTGCGAGAAATGAATGGCAAAACCGTGGCTGAAAACGAGCGCCTTGCCGGGCTTCAGGTGCGGTTTGAGATCATTTTCATACAGCTTGCTCTGCAGTTCGTCGGGGATCAGGATCTGGATGATGTCGGCCTGTTGCGCCACTTCCGCGGCGGAGACGGGCTGAAATCCATGTTCCACGGCCAGATCGTAATTGGGCCCTCCCGGGCGCTGGCCGATCAGGACCTTCACCCCGCTGTCACGCAGATTCTGCGCCTGGGCGTGTCCCTGGCTGCCGTATCCGATAATGCCCACCGTCTTGCCCTTGAGCAGCCCCAGGTCGGCATCCTGATCGTAGTAAAGCTTTGGCATGGTCGTCCCTTCCGTCACGGCTGATTGGGCGGCGCGGCAATCGGCGGGGGGAGAGATCGTCCCCGGCATGGTCGAACCCGGACCGCTCCGAAACCCCATACGCTAGGGAGGGCCGGGACGAAGTGCAAGGTAATTTGACGGAAAAATCGACTGGTCTGGAATTCTCAAGCGGACAGGCGAGGGGCGGGTCGCTGTGTCGATCCTCGGTTCTCGAATTTCGTCGCGGTTTTCGCCGCTTACGCTATCCGGCCAGTTCCGCCAGGTGCTGGCGCACCTCGGCGGCCTCTTCGCCGTCGGGGGCCTGCTCCAGCCAGCTCTGCCAGGCCTTGCGGGCCTCGGCGGTTTTGCCGCTCAATTCTAACGCCAGCGCCTTGTTGTAGGCGGCTTCGCGCATCTGCGGGTTGAGCGCCAGCGCGCGCTCGAAGGCGGCGACAGCCCCCGCGTAGTCCTGGCGCGCGGCCAGCAGGCAGCCGGTGTTGTAGTGATCCAGCGCGTCCCCCTGCGTCAGGCCGAGGTTTTCGCGCTGGGCCTGCGCCTCCTCATCGGGGAGCGAATGGAACAACGCCAGTCCCCAGCGATCATAGGCTTTGCGCCCATCCTGCGTCAGGGCCTGGCGGTAGAGGTCAACGAGTCGGCCATGGAACTGGGCAGCCTTGCTTGCCGCCGCCGACTCCGCGGTTGCTTCGTGGGCGGCCGGGGTCGGTTCCTGCTGCTCCTGGGGCGTATTTTCCTGCTCGGTCATGCGCCGCTATCCTTCCACTTGTTCCTATCGGGCCGCGCGGGGAAGGTCCCGGCGGATCGCGGTTGTCCCGCCGACATCCGGCGGAACATGACAAACGCACTATGGTAGGGTTTCGGGCAGGGAATGACAAGGGGAGTTCGAAGCGCGGGTAAAGGCGCGCCGCGGGGGCGCCGTTCAGGCCTTCACCACGTCCTCCAGAACCTTGACGAGCTGCTCCGGCTCGAAGGGCTTGATCAGATACTCGGCGGCCCCGGCGTCGAGCCCCTTCTGGACCGATTCGGCGTGGGAGGCGGCCGAGAGCATGATGATCGGGATCTCCGCCGTTTCGGGATCCCCCTTCAGCTTGCGGCACACCTCGAAGCCGTCCACCAGCGGCATCATGATGTCCAGGAGGATCACGTCGGGCTTGTGCGTGCGCGCCTGGTCGATCGCATCCAGTCCGTCGTAGGCCGTCACGATGTCGTACCCCTTGGACTCCAGGAACATTTTCAGGACAACCTTGACATCTTCTTCGTCATCGGCCAGCAGGACCTTCGTAGCCATGGGCGTTGCTGATCCTCCCTGTGGATTCGTGGGCGTCGCCGCCGTGCGCGGGGAACCTTGGGCGCCGGGCGCAGACGGCACGGCAGGTCGAAATCGCCCCCAAGTTCTAGCAGACGCCGCCAGCCCTCGC
>MVZB01000019.1 GCA_002068205.1 candidate division BRC1 bacterium ADurb.BinA292 | reverse complement strand
CGCGCCCGCCGGCGGACGTCGACGTGGGCGCGGCGCGCGGCCTCGCGGGGCAGCCGGCCGGGGCCGCCGAGCCGCCGGCGAACGGCCGCGCCGGCGGACGGCTGACGCTCGTCGGCGCCGGGCCGGGCGACCCCGACCTGATCACCGTGGCGGGGCGCGACGCCCTGCGCGCGGCCGACGTCGTCATCTACGACCGGCTGGTGCACCCCGAGCTGCTGCGCCACGCGCCGGCCTCGGCCGTGCGGGTCTACCTCGGCAAGCGGCCGGGCGAGCCGCATCAGCCGACGCAGGACCGGATCCATGACCTGATCGTCGAGCACGGCCGCGCCGGCCGCCACGTGATCCGCCTGAAGGGGGGCGATCCGATGCTGTTCGGCCGCGGCGGCGAGGAACTGGAGGTGGCGGCGCGCGCGGGCATCCCGGCGCGGGTCATCCCCGGCGTGACGGCGGCGCTGGGGGCGGCGGCGGCGGCCCGGCTGCCGCTCACGCACCGCGAACTGGCGTCCAGCGTGGCGTTCGTCACCGGCTGCGGCGCGGCGCACCGCGGCGACCCCGGCGTCGACTGGGCGGCGCTGGCCCGCGCCGTCGACACGATTGTGATCTACATGGGCGTGGAGCATCTGACCGGGATCGCGGCGGCGCTGGTCGCCGCCGGCCGGCCGGCCGGCCAGCCCGTGGCGCTCGTCTGCCGCGCGACGCTGGCCGACGAAGCCGTCTTCGTCGCCGCGCTGGGCGACCTGGCCGCCGGGCTGACGCCGGCGGGGGTCGAGGCGCCGGCGGCGATTATCGTCGGCGAGGTGGCCCGCTGCCGCGAGGCGAGCCGGCAAGTCGCCGCCGCCGGCGTCCCCGCCGCGGCCGGCTGAGCGGACCCGATCAACCGAGCTCACCGGCGTCCCGTCAAGGGCTGCATTTCCCGCAAGAGGGTTACGTTCTTCATAGCTCCAACGCAAAAAAATGAGGCCCGTTAGGGGCAGGGGCCGGCTGCGCAGCCTGTTCGCCGGCCTCGGGCGGCCTTGTGCCGCCGAGTCAATTGTGGTTTCATCAAGGGCGGGGCGGACAGCCCCCGAATCGACCTCAAATCCCCCCTGGAGGTGCGGCGGCCTTCCCTCACTCCCTGCACGCGACCCGTTCCCCCCTGCGACCCATCCCTCGACGAAACGAGACGTGCACCGTGGCCACCCGACCCAGTTACGACTTCGAGATGTCCATCGGGCATCCCTTCACCGTCGGCATCCTGCACATCGACCTGCACCTGCCGTGCTGCCACTCGCTCAAGGAGAAACGCGGCCGGCTGGCGAAGGTCATGAACCATCTGCGCAAGAAGCATCCGGTCGTCGTGGCCGAGGTCGGCGACCAGAACACCTGGGACCGCGCCGGCCTGGCCGCCGTCACGCTGTCGCCCTCGCGCGACCTGGCCAACCGGATCCTCGACGCCGCCGCCGACACCCTCGCCAAGGACGGCGAGATCGAACTGGTCTGGCACGAAATCGAGTTGGTATAGAACAGTGTTTGCTGCGCGCCGCCGGATGATAGCCCCGTCACGCCGACAATCGCTCACCGACGCCCCTCATCTCGCGCTTCCAGGAGATCGTTCAGCGTCAGACCTCGCCCCATCGCCCGGAGTCGTTCGCGCCGAGCATGAACCCTGTCAGATACTGCTTGACGGCGTCGGGCGCCGGCCGCGCGGGGATGATCGTCGCCACATGGCGTCCGTTTCGCAGCACCGCGACGCGTTCGCCACGTTCGACCCGATCCAGGATTTGGCCAAAATAGAGCATCTTGACATCATTCTGAGAAAGAGCGGTTCTCCCCCAGGTCTTTCGGTATCGGTATCGCAATTGATATCGCCATCGCAATCGAGAGCCGGTCCAAACCACGGCTATTAACCCGCCATCATTCTACCCGTCCTGAACCGACCGCCAAAAAACGGCGCCGGGGCGTCGCGTTCGGGCGGGGCGTGTGATATGCTGCCGGTTTGCCGCATGCCGGACTGCTTCATTGGCCGGCGAGGGCGCCGGTCCCACGCCGGCCGGCATCCCTGGCGGCCAGACGCCCGATCGGGAGGCTCGTCCCTTGCGCGCCATTGTCACCGTCATCGGCCACGACCGCGTCGGCATCATCGCCGCCGTCAGCACGACGCTCTCGCGCCATCAGGTCAACATCCTCGATATCCGCCAGACGGTCATGCAGGAATACTTTACGATGATCATGCTGGTGGACCTGGCCGCGATGTCGCTGAGCTTCCCCGAACTGGTCGCGGCCCTGAACGCGACCGGCGAGCAACTCGGCGTGGATGTCCGCATCCAGCGCGAGGAAACGTTCCAGGCGATGCACCACGTCTGAGCCATGAAATCGGGACCGGGACCGCTGTCGGATGGCGCTCCCGAGAGCGATAGCGATTGAACAGCGGGGGCGAGATGCTCGAACCGTACGAAATCCTTGAAACCATCCGGATGATCACCGTCGAGCACCTCGACGTGCGCACGATCACGCTGGGCATCTCGTTGCGCGACTGCGCCGACAGCGACGGCGCGCGCGCCCGCCGCCGGATCTACGACAAGATCACGCGCGCGGGCGAGAACCTCGTCGCCGTTGGCGAACAGATCGCCATGGAGTTCGGCATCCCGGTCATCAACAAGCGCATCGCCGTCACCCCGATCGCGATGATCGCGGCCGCCTGCCCCGACGAAGATTACGTCCCGTTCGCCGAGACGCTCGACCGCGCCGCCGCGGTCGTCGGCGTCAATTTCATCGGCGGATTTTCGGCCCTCGTGCAGAAGGGCTACACGACCGGCGACCGGCGGCTGATCGACTCGATCCCGGCGGCGCTCGCCGCGACCGAACGCGTCTGCGCCTCGGTCAACGTGGCCAGCACCCGCGCCGGCATCAACATGGACGCCGTGGCGCACATGGGGCGGATCATCCGCGCGACGGCCGAGCGGACGCGCGAGCGCGACGCGATCGGCTGCGCCAGGCTGGTCGTCTTCGCCAATGCGATCGAGGACAACCCGTTCATGGCCGGGGCGTTCTGCGGGCCGGGCGAACCGGAGCTGGCGATCAACGTCGGCGTCAGCGGCCCCGGCGCGGTCAAGGCGGCGCTGGAAAAGGTCCGCGGCGAGAGCTTCGATGTCGCCGCCGAGGCGATCAAACAGGTGGCGTTCAAGATCACCCGCGTCGGCCAGTTGGTGGCGCGCGAGGCGTCGCGCCGCCTCGGCATCCCGTTCGGCATCGTCGACGTCTCGCTGGCGCCCACGCCCACCGTCGGCGATTCGGTCGCGCACATCCTGGAGGAACTGGGGCTGGAGCGCTGCGGCGCGCCGGGGACGACCGCCGCCCTCGCGCTGCTGACCGACGCCGTCAAGAAGGCCGGCATCATGGCTTCGTCGCACGTCGGCGGCCTGTCGGGCGCGTTCATCCCGGCCAGCGAGGACGCCGGCATGATCGACGCCATTCGCGTCGGCGCGCTCACGCTCGACAAAATGGAGGCGATGACCAGCGTCTGCTCGGTCGGGCTCGACATGATCGCCGTGCCCGGCGACACGAGCGCCGAGACGCTGGCCGCGATCATCGCCGACGAGGCGGCGATCGGCGTCGTCAACCACAAGACGACGGCGGTGCGCATCATCCCCGCGATCGGCCGCGCGGCGGGCGACACGGTCCAATTTGGCGGCCTGCTCGGCGAAGCCCCGGTGATGCCCGTCAGCCGCTTCTCGAGCGCGGCGTTCATCGCCCGGGGCGGCCGCATCCCGGCGCCGATCCTCAGCATGCGCAACTGACACGCCGCGCCGGCCGGGCGCCGTTTCGCCGCCGCGCGGGGGCGCAATGCGACAGCCGCCTCCGCCCTGCCGGCGAATTTTCCCAGTACGCCTTGGAACTTTCATCGATCGCGCGATGTCTCGTTGGGCCAGAGCGCGGTCGGGCGGATCAACGTTTCGTATCCACTTTTCGGCGCGCCGCGTGCTAAGGTGATGGCGGTTCTACAGGGCTTAAGATTGGAGACAAGCGACGAATTTTGCTGAGTTTATGGACCGGGAGTTTGCTGAGTTTTTGAATCGGGAGAAAGATGCGCATGATGAGCCGTAGCCTTTATTTGTCGGGCGGAATGATCCTGCTGCTGTTGGCGGCCGGTTGCGGCGTCAACACCGGCGTCAGCTACCGGATCCCCGGCACGGGGGTCAGCGTCGGCGCCTCCGCGCCGCTCGATCGCGTCGGCAAGGTCGACAGCGCCGAAAACGCCGTCTACCGCCAGATCGAGCTGGACTCGGAGCCCGCCGGCGGGCGCGTCCTGGTCAATGGCCGGCTGGTGGGCGCCACGCCGATGACCGTCACGCTCCCCTTCAAGAAGGGCTTCATGGGTTCGCCCAAGGGCATGGTGCAGGTCCTTGTCGAGAAGAAGGGCTACCTGCCGCAGGGCGTGGATCTCTTCCCGCGGGGCAAAAATGTTGCGCTCAGTCCCGAAGGCGACCCGGTACGGAAAGTAACGATCAAGCTGACCAAAGAATAAGCCGGGAAACGCCCAACGTCTCCAAGGCCCCTACCCCTCCGATCCGGCTCTCAGCGTTCGCCATTCTCCAAAGGGTCCCGGCGGATTACGCCCGACCGCGCCGAACTTACATCGCTCCGGACGCTTTTCATCCCTCGCCACATTCGCCTCCGCCGCCGATCCTTTCCTTTGCCGGGTGCATCTGCTAGGTTGGAGACCGTCCGCGCCGATCCGCGGCCTTTACATGGAGCGGGCGGCGCATGCCGTTTGGAGCATGCAACCTGGCAAGGAACAAAGAAAACATGGGTCTTCGCGTCATCATCCCCGTCGCCGGCGTCGGCACGCGCCTGCGGCCCCACACCCACACGGCCCCCAAGGTGATGCTGCAGGTGGCGGGCAAGCCGATGATCGGCCACATCCTGGATGAGCTGCGGAAATACGACGTCGAGGAGATCACCCTGGTGGTCGGCCACCTGGGCGATGCCATCCGCGACTACGTGACGCGGGCCTACGATTTCAAGTTCCAGTTCGTGACGCAGGAGGAGCTCAAGGGGCTGGGTCACGCGATCTGGATGACCGGCGATCTCTACCGCAAGGTCCAGTCGCCGCTGCTGGTCATCCTGGGCGATACGATCTTCGACGCCGATTTCAAGGCGATCATCGGCTCCGACAGCAACTACATCGGCGTCAAGGAAGTGGAGGACGGCCGGCGGTTCGGCATCGTCGAGCTGGAGGGCGACCAGATCGTCAGCATGGTCGAAAAGCCCGAGCATCCCCCGACCAACCTGGCCATCGTCGGCATCTACTACTTCACCGATGGGCGCATGCTCTACAAGTGCCTCGATGAAGTCGTCGAAAAGGGCGTGACCACCAAGGGCGAGATTCAGCTCACCGACGCCCTGGCGCTGATGCTCAAGCAGGGCGCCCGCATGAAGCCGTTCGTCATCGAGGGGTGGTACGATTGCGGGAAGCCCGAAACCCTCCTCTCCACCAACCAGATCCTGCTGAGCAAGAACACGACGGCGACGAACGGCCAGCCCGAGGAACGAAACGGCTCGCTGATCATGCATCCGGTTTCGATCGGCAAGGATGCGGTGCTGGAGAACTCGATCGTCGGGCCCTACGTGACGGTCGCCGAGGGGTCCACGATTCGCAACAGCGTGATCAAGAACTCGATCGTGTCGAGCCATTGCCTGGTGGAGAACATGCTGCTCGATGCCTCGATCATCGCCGACCATGCCAAGGTGCAGGGAACGTATCGCCAGTTGAATGTGGGCGACTCATCGGAAATCCGGCTGGGCTGACGAGCGCGGTTGGCGCGGACGTCGCATGTGGCCCTTTCGTTCGTGAACGGGTAAAATCGGATGATGCACCGGGCGCGCCGCGTCCGGGCGATCCTCCAGCCGCCGGCCGACGCCTCCGCCCATGCCGTTAACAACGTTTCATCCCACGATCCAGCGGTGGTTTCGCGACCGGCTGGGCGAGCCGAGCGCGCCGCAGCGCGCGGGCTGGCCGGCGATCCGCGGCGGCGCCCATACGCTGATCGCCGCCCCCACCGGCTCGGGCAAGACGCTCGCCGCCTTCCTGACAGCGCTCGACGGGCTCCTGCGCGCGCCCGAACCGCTCCCCGACAAGACGCGCGTGCTCTATGTTTCGCCGCTCAAGGCGCTCGGCAACGATGTGCAGAAGAACCTGCAGGCGCCGCTCGCCGAGCTGCGCGAACTGGATCCGGCCCTCCCGGCCATCCGCGTGCTGGTGCGCACGGGGGATACGCCGGCGCACGAGCGCGCGGCGATGGGGCGCCGCCCGCCGCATATCCTGGTCACGACGCCCGAATCGCTCTACCTGCTGCTGACGAGCGACGGCGGACGCGCGCTGCTGCGCGACGTGCGGACGGTGATCGTCGACGAAATCCATGCCGTGCTCGGCGACAAGCGCGGCGCGCACCTGGCGCTTTCGCTCGAACGGCTCGAGGCGCTGACCGAACGGCCGCCGCAGCGGATCGGGCTGTCGGCCACGCAGAAACCGCTGGCGGCGGTCGGCGCCTTCCTGGTCGGGACGCACCGCGATTGCACGCTGGTGGATCAGGGCGCCCTCCGCGCGCTGGATCTCGGCATCGAGCTGCCCTCCTCGCCGCTGGAAACGGTCTGCTCGCACGAAACGTGGCAGGAAATCTACACGCGGATGGCGGAGCTGATCGAGGCGCACCGCACAACGCTCGTCTTCGTCAACACGCGCAAGATGGCCGAGCGCGTCGCCGCGCAACTGAGCCGGCTGGTTGGGCCGGAGCAGGTCGCCTGCCATCACGGCAGCCTCTCGCGCGAGCGGCGGCTCGCGGCCGAGCAGCGCCTGAAGCATGGCCAGTTGCGCGCGCTCGTGGCGACCGCCTCGCTGGAGCTGGGGATCGACATCGGCGAAGTCGACCTGGTGATTCAGGTCGGCGCAACCCGGTCGATCGCGACGCTGCTCCAGCGCGTCGGCCGTTCGGGGCACGGCCTGGGGCGCACGCCGAAGGGGCGACTGAATCCGCTGACGCGCGACGAGCTGGTCGAGGCGGTCGCCCTGCTCAGCGCGATCCGACGGGGCGAGCTGGACCGCACGCCGCAGCCGCGCCGCCCGCTCGACATCCTGGCGCAGCAGATCGTGGCGGCGTGCGTGCCGGAAGCGTGGAACGCGACCGAGCTGTTCGAGCGGCTGCGGCGCGCGTGGCCCTACCGCGAGTTGACGCGCGCGGAATTCGACGCCGCCGTCGAGCTGCACACCGGCGGCCGGCGGGCGCTGCTCCACCGCGACGGCGTGCATGGCCGGCTGCGCGCCACGCGCCGCGCCCGGCTGACCGCGATCACTTCGGGCGGCGCGATCCCCGACGCAGCCGATTACCGCGTCATCATGCAACCGGAGGAAATTTTCGTCGGCACGCTCAACGAGGATTTCGCCGTCGAGTCCAACGCGGGCGACATCGTCCAGCTTGGTAACGCTTCCTGGCGCATTCTGAAGGTGGAGCCGGGCGTCGTGCGCGTGGCCGATGCCCAGGGGGCGCCCCCCACGTTGCCGTTCTGGCTGGGCGAGGCCCCGGCCCGCTCCGCCGAGCTGTCCGACGCCGTCAGCCGCGCACGCGAGGCCGCCGAAATCCCCGGGCGCCTGGCCGAGGAGGCCGGCGTGCCGGAGGATACCGCGCGCCTCGTCGCGGAGTACATCGAGGAGGGGCGCCGCGTGCTGGGCGCCGTGCCGACGCGCCGCCGAATCATCGCCGAGCGCTTCTTCGACGAGAGCGGCGGCATGCAACTGGTCATTCACGCCCCGCTGGGATCGCACATCAACAAGGCCTGGGGGCTGGCGTTGCGCAAACGGTTCTGCCGCGGGTTCGGCTTCGAACTGCAGGCGGCGGCCAACGACGAGGCGATCCTGCTCTCGCTCGGCCCGCAGCACAGTTTCCCGCTGCAGGACGTCTTCAATTACCTGCGGCCGGAGACGGCGCGCGACGTGCTGATTCAGGCGCTGCTGGCGACGCCGCTGTTCGAGACGCGCTGGCGCTGGAACGTCGCGCGCGCGCTGCTTGTGCCGCGTTTCGAGCGCGGCCGGCGGCTGCCCGCCCCGCTGGCGCGCATGCGCGCGCAGGATCTGCTCGTCGAGGCCTTTCCGGAAGTGCTGGCCTGCGGCGAGAACCTGCCGCCGGGCGATCTGCCCGTCCCGCTGGAGCATCCGCTCGTGCGCCAGACGATCGAGGACTGCCTCGAGGAGGCGATGGACGTCGAGGGTTTCCTCCAGGTGCTGCGCGAGATTCGCGACGGAACAATCGAGACGCTCGCGATCGACACGCCGACTCCTTCCGCGTTCGCCCACGGCATCCTCAACGCGCAGCCCTACAGTTTCCTGGATGACGCCCCGCTGGAGGAGCGCCGGACGCAGGCCGTGTTGCGCCGGCGCGGGCTCGACCACCGCACGGCCGATGAACTCGGCGAGCTCGACCCGGCCGCCGTCGCCCGTGTCCGCGAGGAAGCCTGGCCCGACCCGCGCGACGCCGAGGAGGTCCACGAAGCTCTGCTCTGGATGGGCTATGTGACCGACGCGGAGGCGGCGCCCTGGCGGGCGTGGCTCGACGAGCTGGCGGCGGCCGGCCGCGCGCGCCACGAGGGGGACCGCTGGTACGCCGCCGAGAGCGAGCGCGATCCCCGGGCGCTGCTGCGGGGTCGGCTCGAAGCGCTCGGCCCGGTCTTCGACGACGACCCGCTGCTGGCGCAACTGGAGGCCGACGGCCACATCCTGCGCGTGCGCCTGGCCGGGCGGCAGGCGTGGTGCGACCGCCGCCTGCTGGCTCGGATCCAGCGCTACACGCTCGACCGGCTGCGCCGCGAAATCGAGCCGTGCACCGCCACGCAATGCCTGCGTTTCCTGGCGGCGTGGCAACACGTGACCGACGAGCACCGGCTCGAGGGACCGGCCGGCGTGGCCGCCGTGCTCGATCAGCTCGCGGGGTTCGAGGCGCCGGTGGCGGTCTGGGAGCGCGCGATCCTGCCCGCCCGCGTGCGCGATTATCAGCGCGACTGGCTCGACCAGTTGACGCTGACCGGCGAATTCACCTGGGGGCGGCTGTGGGGGAGCGGCAACCCGGCCCTGCGCGCGACGCCGATCTGCTTCCTGCGGCGCGAGCACCTCGGCCGCTGGCTGGCGCTGGCGGCGCCGGTGGACGAGGCGCCGCTGGGGGCGCACGCCCGGCGCGTGCTGGCCGCCTTGCGCGGCCGCGGCGCGCTGTTTCACGCCGAGCTGATGCAGGCGGCGCGGCTGCTGCCCGAGCACTTCGAGGCGGGACTGGCCGAACTGATCGCCCGCGGGCTGCTTTCCTGCGACTCGTTCGGCGGTCTGCGCCTGCTGACGCGGCCGCGCCATCGGCGGCGCGTCAGGGCCGCGGCGCCCGGCCGCTGGGCGCTGTTCCGTCCGTCGGCGGCCGCCCCCAAGGCCGATGCGGCGCTGGAGGGAGCGGCGGGGCCGGCGGCCGACGCCGCGGACGAAGCGGAGTTTGTCGCGCGCCAACTGCTCCGGCGCTACGGCCTGGTGTTTCGCCGACTGCTCGAGCGCGAGCGGATCCCCGTCCCCTGGCGGGATCTGGTGCGCGTGCTGCGCCGGCTTGAGCTGGCGGGCGATGTGCGCGGCGGGCGGTTCGTCGGCGGCTTCTCCGGCGAGCAGTATGCCCTGCCCGAGGCGGTCGCGCTGCTGCGCGGGCTGCGGCGCCAGGCGCGGAGCTCGGCCGAACCGGCGCCCGATGGACGGAATCCGTCGGCTCCGACCGATCCGACGCACTTCAAGGGGGCATCTTCGATCCCGCGGGTTTCGGCCGCCGATCCGCTGAACCTGGCCGGGATTCTGACCCCCGCCGAGCGGATCGCACCCACGAGCCGGCGGCTGGTGGACGTCGTCTGACGGATACGGGGGATTCCCCCATGTTAGCGCTCGGAGCGGCGCAGCCGGGAAAAAAAGCCGGTGGCGAAGCCAGCAACAATAAAGACAATAAACGCTATTATATAAGCATGGACCGACCGCCAGCCGGCGCGGTCGAGCCAGCCGTTGAAGACCCACCAACCGGCGAGATTGACCGGCCCGGCCAGGCCCAGAATCACCAGATTTCGGCGGGTCTTGGGCCAATCGGGGCGCCGCTCGCCGCGCAGCACGATCCAGCCGCACAGCGCGACGATCGGGGTCGCGCAGGCGATGATGCGCATCAGCTGGGCGGCGTCGCCGTACTCCATGGTGTCCCCCTGCCTCGCGCCGGCGGGTTGAAAGGGCTTGTCAAACCCCGGGCCCCTAGGGTAGTGTGGTCGGGCTGGCCGATCAACCCGGAACGTGATCTGGGGCTTTTTCCGGTTTTGCACTGCGGGTGTTCAGCGATTGAATCAACGGACGCCCGCTCTCAACAGAAATCGGCGCCGCGCCGATACGTCTCAAGATAAAGCGCCGGGGTGGATTGGACGTTCCTGCCACTAAGACAGGTTTTTGCCTTCCGCTGATTCTTCCCGGCACACTTTGAAACCCAATTGTCGGACGCTTGCTAGAAAGATGTAACGATCCCGTCACGGCGCGCAGGCCGGATCGGCATCATCGCTCAACGCCACCGGAGGTCATCGCGTATCTTGAAGAAGACCGCCCTCTCCGTCATGCTGTGGTCAGCCCTGATGCCCGTGCTGTTGCTTTTGGCCCAGCCGCAGTGGGTCAGCGCAACCATCGAATCCACAGTCAATACCGCTCCCCCGCAGACGGCGCCCGCCGTCGTCCAGAATGAGGGGGAAACCCTCCGCCGGGCGCTCCTGGCCCGGCTGGAGTTCGAGGAACTGGGCCTGCACCTGGTCGGCATCGCCGTCTTTGAAGGCCGCCCCTCCTGCTTCATCAAACACCCCGGCTCGTCCGAACAGATGGCCTACACCGTCGGCGACGTGATCGGCGGCTATACGGTCGAGGCGATCGACGACGATTCGGTCACCTTCGCCCGCGACGGCCTGCGCATGTGGCTGATGCTGGGCGAGACCAGCGACGGCCGCCACGCCGACCAGGCGCTGGCCGAGGCCGAAGCCCTCGAAGCCGAGGCGCACGACGAGGAGTTGGACGGTCATTCGGCCGCCAGCCTGGCCGCCGATGCCGAGGCGTTCGCCGAGGTGCAGGCCGCCGCCGCCGCGCCCGTCGAGGAACGCATCGATATCGCGCTGGACGCCAGCCGACTCGGCCTGGAGGACGGCATGACCGCCCTGCGGCCGGCCATCATCCGCAAGGTCGAGAACAAGACGCCGCCGGATGACCTGAAAAACAAGACCCAACGGTTCAAGACCGCCAAACTGATCGAGGACGGCGACGTGGCTCGGCCCGCCTCCAGCCATTCCTCGGCGGTGGCGTCGGCGATGTTCCAGATGCCGATGAAAGGGCGCTTGACCTCCAGCTTCGGCTACCGGCGCCACCCGATCGGCGGTCAGGGCCGGATGCACAAGGGGCTGGATATCGCCGCGCCGCACGGCACGACGGTGCGCGCCGCCGCCGATGGCGTCGTCACCAAGGCCCGCTACAGCTCCAGCTACGGCTATCACGTCATCCTGCGCCACGGCAACGGGTACGAAACGCTCTACGGCCATCTGTCCAAACGGCTGGTCAAGGAAGGCGACCGCGTCAAGCAGGGCGATCCGATTGGGAAGGAGGGCGACACCGGCTATTCCACCGGCCCGCACCTGCACTTCGAGATCCGCCACAACGGCAAGGCGCTCAACCCGCTGGCCTACGTGAAGCCCTGACGCATTGGACGGCCATCTGAGGCAGCGAGGGCGCTCCCGAACCGGGGGCGCCCTTTCCGTTTCAAGCCCTCATTTCAGGTTCGTCCCTCGTCCTCGGCTCTCGAAAACCCGGCCGAAACCTGGGAGCACCACGCTCCTGAGTGGCCTCGCCCCCATCGGCCCGCCCCAAAACTCGGCTCCCGACTCTCGTGATCGTGACTGAGTCGAGCGGTTCTGCCGTCCCTGCGGGACTCGTTCGATTCGTTGTTCCCGTTTTCCCGCCACTGAAGAAGCGGGCTGAAGTCTGCCGTCGCTGACGGGACTGACGGCGGATCGATCCAGGATGGCCTCGTCCATAGGTTTCGGTGGCCGATCCATCTTGTCTCCGCCTCATCCCTTCACCTCCCACGCCTCGGTGTCTCCGCGTCTCGGCGTGAGGCTGTTTCTCTCTTGATTCATGGCCGTCCGGTTAAGCGCCGCGCAGGGGTCGTCGGCCGTCATTCCGTCCTGGACGCGCGCAGATCTCACGCCGAGACGCCGAGACGCGGAGGAATTTCCCAAATGGGTCCCGCGCCCTGCCGAAACATGACGGGCTGACGGGGTGTGCCTGGCCATGACGCCCGACGGCCGTGATGTCGCCGTTGCCTGGGATGTCGGCCGGTATTTGAGCATTTTCAGATTGACACCGGAGCCACCCTATCTGGAAGAAGTGGAGCCCATCACGCGCCGCAACCGGATCTTCTGCATGAAGTTTCTCCCCCAAGCGCGGCCCAGCGCCGCGGGCGAGGAGTGGAACGAGGATGTTCGCCGCGATGGGCGGCTCAGCGCCGCACCGGCGCTTTTCGCCGGCGGATCACTGCCCGCCCCCGCTCTCGTTCCACTTGCCGGCGGCCTTCCCTCCCTCTCCCCCGCTCTGCTGCGCCGCTGGCTGCCCGGGCCGTGGCGCCTTGCGCCGCTGTTCCCCCCGGCGCGGGAGTGATGGCCGCGGCCACCCTTATCTCGGTCGTCCCTCCCCCCGATTCGCTCCGAGATAGGTTGATTCCGCGATCGAGATCGGCTATGCTCTGAGGCGTAACGGCAGGCAGGATGCGGACCGGCGGGCAGCTGCCTCGCGGAGGCTCCCGCTGCCGCGAGTTCTCTTTGACAAGTTGGCGGAATCTGGTCCCTGTGAGGTTGGTATTTTGGGTGGCGTTTGAACCAATACCGATAAATGGGAGCTGAGTATCCGTCGTGGCTCGCACGCCCCCTTGCGGGGATCCGAAAAGCGGCGGATCACGGCGCCCACCTGGTGAGAATCAGGTTCTCACCGACCCGGCAATACGGCCGAACGGGGACCATGATCATCAAAGGCGGAGCCGAATGGGCGGTTCCGCCTTTTTGCATTCCGGTATGGATCTTGTGGCGCTTCGGCCCTGGGATTGAAACAAATTCGCGTGCGGCGCGTCTATCCCAGGCAGGACGCGTCGCGTCCGTTTCACCACAGCACCACCGTTGGCCGAAGGGAGCTTGCCGAAGATGCCGCGCCCCCCCGCGCAGACGCCCGCGCCATTCCGCATCGCACTGGTCTGGCTGACCCTGATCCTGATCTACCTGCTCGTGGCCGACCCGCGCGGCGTGCGGGCGCGCAACGACGAGTCGGCTCCGCCCGCGGCGGCCGGCTCGATCGCCATCGCTCCGCCGCCGCCGCCCGACCAACCCGTCGAGGAGGAGCTCGAGGTGGAGATCCCGGCCGATGCCACGCCGCAGGACCTGCTGGAGCGGGCCAATGCGCTTCACGCGGAGGGCTCGTTCCGGTTGGCGCGCGCGTGGTTCGCGGCACTGCGTGACCGGGCCGACGCGCCGGCGGCGCTGCGCGACGAAGCCGCGCTGATGTACTACGACAGCCTGTGGCGCGAACGGGGCATCGGCGTTGAGGTGGCCCGCGACGGCCTGCGCCGGCTCATGAACGACCTGCCCGCGGACTCGCTGTTGCGGGCACGCGCGGCCGAATCGCTGGCCCGGCTCATCCAGCTGTTCGATGCGTGGCGCGTGGACGCCGAACACCTGGAGCCGTGGCTCGTCGCGATCAAGATTTATGGCGAATCGGCCGACGTGGCGACCGCCCGGCCGCGTTATCTCCAGCTCAACCTGGATCTGGCGGAACACCTCCTGCGCCACCACATCCTGCCGGTGCCGAAGGAGCCCCACCTGCAGGCGCTGGGGATCCTGCCGCCGCCGCCGCCCGAAAACGAGCCCTGGCGCAACGACCTGGTGACGTGGGCGGCGCGCAACGTGCTCAAGGTGGCCGATGCGCCCGAGCAGCGCGCCCAGGCGCTCCTGCTGCTGGGCCGGCTGCACCTGGAATCCTGGATTCCGGATGAGAAGGCGCGGGAGACGTGGCAGGCCGAGGCCGAGGGTTACTTCAAGCAGGTGATCGAGATCGAGCCGCGCACGCCGTGGCATGACGACGCCCTGTGGCTGCTGGCCCAGTGGTACAATCAGCGAGCGCGTTACACCGATGCCGCCGCGACGGCCGACCGGTTTCTGGAACTCTACGAACGGGGCGAGAGCGAATACTACGACGCGGCGATCGGCCTGCGCGACGAGATCCGCACGCCGCGGATTGACCTGGGCGCGGGCCGGGCCTTCGTCCCGCGCTCTTACATTCACCTGCACATCGCGTATCGCAACGTGAGCGAGGCCGCGGTGCGGATCGAACGCATCGCGCCGGAGCCCTATCTGCAGAGCCGGACGAGCCGGCTCGGGATGGAGGACGATCCGCCGCCGGGCGAGCTCGTCCTGGAACAGGCGCTGGCCGGCCTGGTCGACAAGGGGGACCATGCCCCGGGGAGCCACGATGAATTTCTGGCGCCGCTCGCGCCGGGGATCTACCGCGCCTCGATCCGCTCCTCCCAGGTCGATGCGGAGCTGCGGCCGACTTATTTTCTGGTCTCGACCGTCTCGGTTGCGATCAAACAGGCGCAGGAGAGCC
Source organism: candidate division BRC1 bacterium ADurb.BinA292 (assembly GCA_002068205.1). Taxonomy (GTDB): domain Bacteria; phylum Sumerlaeota; class Sumerlaeia; order MVZB01; family MVZB01; genus MVZB01. The sequence continues at coordinate 8,665 of MVZB01000019.1, read as the reverse complement.
TCGTCGCGTTCGTCGCGGATGCCGAGACCGGTCAGCCCGTCGCCGGCGCCGATGTCTGGTTCCGCTGGCGGATCCACACGCCCAATCGCAACGATGCACGGTACGTTCAGGAAAAGGGCGTGACGGATGAACAGGGGCTGGCCCGGGCGAAGCGGCCGGCGATCGGCGAGCAGGAATCCTACGGTTCCACGCTGGTGCTGGCGCTCAAGGACGGCCAGCCGGCCGCGGTCGAATCGTGGGGCGGCTATTTTGTCCCGCGTGTGAATCAGCCTTGGGCGCAGCTCTATGCCTACAGCGACCGGCCGGCCTATCGCCCCGGCGAGCCGATCCAGTGGAAGGCGATCCTGCGCTACCGGACCGAGAAGGAATGGCTGCTGCCCGAGCAGCCGACGGCGTGGGTGGTAATCCGCGACGCGCGCCAGCAGGTGGTCTACGAGGGGGAACACAGATTTTCGGACTATGGGACGCTGGCCGGGACGTTCGCGGTCGATCGCACGGCGGCGCTGGGGATGCTGCAGTTGCAGTTGTTCGACAAGCAGGGAGGTTCGATGCTGGCGGGCGCGGCGCTCTGCCGCGTCGAGGAATACAAGCTGCCCGAGTTCAAAGTAAGCGTGGAACCGCCCGCCGAGCAGGTGCAATTCGGCCGCGAGCTGGCGTTCGCGATCGCGGCGGAGTACTACTTCGGCGGTCCGGTGGCGGGGGGCGCGGTCGAGGTCGTCGTCCATCGCCGGCCGTTCTATCCCTGGTGGCGGCCGCCGATGCCCTATCCCTGGCTGTGGGAGGATGGCGGCGGCTATCGCGGCGGCGGGCCCATTGCGTCCTCCTTCATGTTCTGGCCGCGCGTTGAACCCGAGGTCGTGGTCCTGACCGAAATGCTCGAACTGGATGAGCAGGGGCGGGCGCGGGTTGTGGTGCCGGCGCTGTCGGACGAGGAGCGCATGGACGCCGAGGAGCGCGAGATCTGGGGCTACAGCTACCGGGTCGAGGCGCGCGTGGTGGACGCCAGCCGGCGCGAGGTGACCGGCGAGGGCGCCGTCAAGGTCGCGCGGACGGCGTTCGCCGCCTACCTGAATCCCCAGCGGTATCTCTATCTGCCGGGCGACGCGGCGAAGATTGAAATCAAGACGCTCGATCCGAACGACCAGCCCGTTTCGACCGAGGCGCGCGTCACCGTCTTCAAACGCGAATGGAACGCGGACAAGGTCAACGACGACAAGACGACCGGCGGCTACGACGACACGGAACTATTCACAAGGACGATCCGCACCGGCGCGGACGGGATGCACCTGTTCGAGTTCCAGCCCGAACAGACCGGCGTCTATCTGGTGAAGTTGGACGGCCGCGACCGGTTTGGCGCGGAGGTGACGGCCGAGACAAACCTGTTCGTCGCCGACCGCGACACGACCCAGACCGGCTACCGCTCGGGCGGCGTGGAGATCATCACCGACAAGGAGAGCTACGAGCGGGGCGAAACGGCGCAGGTCCTGCTGATCGTCCGGCGCGCGGGCGCCGTCGTCTGGTTTGCCGTGGAATCCGAGGGGATCCACGAGCAGCGCGTCGAACGGGTCGACGGCACTTCGCGACTGCTCGCGATCCCGATCACGCAGGAACATGAACCGAACATTTATCTGACGGCGCTGGCAATGTTCGATTATTCGGCGTTTCAAACCAGCAAGCGCATTGTCGTGCCCCCCGCGCGCCGGTTCCTGAACGTCGAGATCGACAGCGGCAAGGAGGAACTGCGTCCGGGCGAAACGACGACCGTGCGCGTCAAGACGACGAATCACGCAGGCGAGCCGGTCTCGGCGGAGATCTCGCTCGGCGTCGCCGACCAGGCGGTCTGGGCGATCCAGAATGATCTGGTGGGCGACATCCGCCAGGCGTTCTGGAGCGAGACGCGCGGCCTGGCGGTTCAGACGCAGGCCAGCGCGAGCCAGTATACGATCGAATACTGGCAGCCCAGGCCGGGCAAGCCCGGGGAATTCGAGGCAAAGCGCCGCGAGGATATCCCGGCCGAGGCGCGCGACGCGGCGGCCGGGGGGATCGCGGCTGACAGCGATGTCTACTTCGCTCGCCCCCGCCTGAGCAAGGGCGGCGAGCGGATGGCCCTTGCCGAGGCGATGCCCGCGCCGACGGCGCAGGCGGCGGGCCTGGCCTTCGACGCGCTCGGAATGGAAGCAGGGGGCGAGGGACAGCCGCCGCGCCTGCGCACTGATTTCAGCTCGACCGCGCTCTGGCTGGCGCAGGTCGTCACCGGCGCGGACGGCGCCGCCAGCGCCACGCTGACGATGCCCGACAGCCTGACGACATGGAACGTGACGAGCAAGGCGCTCGACCGCGAGACCCGCGTCGGTGAGCAGCGGACCACCGTCGTCACCAACAAGCCGATCATGATCCGGCCGCAGGCGCCGCGATACTTCGTCGAAGGCGACGAAGCGACCGTTTCGGCGATCATCAACAACAACACCACGGACTCGCAGCAGATCAAGGTGTCGGCGAGTGTCACCGGGCTCACGCTCTCTCAGGTGGTCGATCAGCTTACGCCCGTTGACTACAGGCCGGCCGATCCATCGACCGAGCCGGTTCGCGCCTATCACGCCGAAATCACGGTCGGCATCCCCGCCGGCGGTCAGCGGCGCGTGGACTGGACGGTTACGGCCGATGCGCCCGGCAGCGCGACGATCACGCTGCGGGCGCTTAACCCGATCGATTCCGACGCGGTGGAGAAGTCGTATCCCGTGCTCGAATACGGCATCGAGCAATTCATCGCCGGGGCGACGTCGATCCGCGACGCGGCGACGACGGAGCCGACCGCCGCGGGGGAAACCCTTGAAAAAACGATCACGCTGAACATCCCCGCCGAGCGCAAAGAGGCGAGCGAGGGGCTCACGATCTGGCTCGAGCCGACGCTTGCCCGCGCGATGGTCAACGCGCTGCCGTACCTGGCCGACTATCCCTACGGCTGCGTCGAGCAGACGCTGTCGCGGTTCGTGCCGGCGGTCATCACGCAGCGGGTCGTCGCGCAGCTTGGCCTGAGCCTGCCGAACCTGGAGGAGAAGCTGCCCGACATGATTCAGGTCGGGCTGAAGCGGCTCGACGACGCGCAGCACGACGACGGCGGCTGGGGCTGGTGGCCGCAGAGCGGGAGCGACCTGTATATGACCGCCTACGTGGTGCAGGGGCTGGCCCAGGCGCGCGGGGCGGGCGTCGACGTGAAGCCGGACGTCATCCGGCGCGGCGCCGAGTTCCTGCTCGATCACGTCGTCGAGGCGCGCCAGCCGGACCTGACGGCCTTCGTGCTCTACGCCGTCGCCTCGGCCGACGTGGCGCCGGGCAACGCCCATCTGGCCGAGGCCGCCTACGAGCGGCTGTGGCCGGTGCGCCAGGAACTGAACGCCTACAGCCGGGCGCTGTTCGCGCTGGCCTGCCACCTGAGCGGCCGCGCCGAATGGACCGAAATCCTCGCGCGCAACATGTATAACGACGTGCGCTGGGACAAGGAGAACGGCACGGCAAGCTGGGGCAGCCAGGGCTTCTACTGGCGCTGGAGCGACGGGCCGATCGAGGCGACGGCGTTCAGCCTGCGCGCGCTGCTGGCGATCGACCCGGATCATGAACTGATCGACCCGGCGATGACGTGGCTCGTGCGCAACCGCCGGGGCAACCGCTGGAAGAACACGCGCGACACGGCGTTCGCGATCAGCGCGCTGGCCGAATACATCCTCGCGCGCGGCGAGAACGCGCCCGACTGGACGGCCGAGGTCCGCGTCAACGGCCAGCCGGTCGGGTCGTTCACCGCCACGGGCGAGAACGTCTTTTCATTCGAGGGCCAGATCGTGGTCGATCCGGCGCTGCTGCGCACCGGCGAGAACACGGTGACGATCCGCCGGCGCGGCACGGGCGCGCTCTACGCCTCGGCGTGGCTGACCTATTTCACGCGCGAGAAGCCGATCCCGCCGGCCGCCAACGAAATCGAGGTCGAGCGGCGCTACTTCCGCGTGCGCCAGCAGGAGACCGCCGCCGGCGAATACAAGGAAGTGCGCGAACCGATCGCCGAGGGGGCGACGCTCCGCTCCGGCGACCGGGTCGAAGTCGAGCTGCGCCTCGACGCAAAGAACCTCTATGAATACATCGTGATCGAGGACATGAAGGCCGCCGGCATGGAGCCGGTGGACGTGCAGAGCGGCTGGACGTGGGGCGAGGGCCTCGCGGCTCACCGCGAACTGCGCGACGAGAAGACGGCATTCTTCGTCGATCACATGCCACAGGGCGAGCACACGCTGAAGTACACGCTGCGGGCCGAGACGCCGGGCGTGTTCCAGGCGCTGCCGACGCTGGTGCATGCGATGTACATCCCCGAGATTCGGGCGAACAGCGCCAGCGGGATGGTGCGAATTGAGGACGCGCCGGTGGAACCCGGGAAACCCGGCCGCGGGGCGGCATCGGGGCGGTCGTCCGTTCGGGGAGCCAGGTCGGCGTCGACGATCACCGCGGGCTCTCCGCCGCCGCGCTCCGGCAGGTCTTCCTTCATGGCGCGCGATCTGACCGGTCTTTGGAAGTATATGGAGTGAGCACCTTACGAATTGCTCATGAACCGGGGATCACAAGCGATTTCGATATCGATACCGATACCGATTTGCTCGGTGGGTTGCGGCTTGGCGGGGATTCACGCTATAACCGAGCGGAAAATGTGACCGCGCAACGGAACGGAGGAGTGACGTGAAGATGATGGAACAACCGGTCTATTCCGCCCAGGCGATGGAAGCCGCCCGCAAGGATGAAGCCTGGGGCAGCCTGCGCTGGCTGGCCAGCGGCCGGATCGGCAACGCGGAGGGCCTGACGCTCGGCCGCGTGCTGATCCGCAAGGGGGCGGAAAACCCCCGCCACTGCCATCCCAATTGCGAGGAACTGCTCTACCTGATGCGCGGGCGGTTGGAGCATACGCTCGGCGATGAGACCTACACCCTGGAAGCCGGCGACACGCTGCGCATCCCCAAAGGGGTCTTCCACAACGCCCGCAGCACCGGCGACGAGGATGCCGACATGATCGTGGCCTACGACAGCGCGGATCGGCAGTTCGTGCTGGAGCAGCCGTAGGCGCGGTTTCCGCCGGCGCCGGTTCCGGCCAGGGGAGCGGGCCTACTCCTCGCTTTTCCGGCGGGCGCCGGTCTCCGCCTTGGCCCGCATCGCCGGCGGCTCGTAGACCTCGTAGCGGCACTGGTCGCGTTCGCAGCAGAGAACCTTCTTGCGGCCGCCCTGGCCGACGAAGAAGTGCTCCCGTTCGCACGCTTCGCAGCGCTCCTTGTAGGGGCGTTCGAAGACGCTGTACTTGCAGTCGGGGTAGCGGTTGCAGGAGTAGAACGTCTTGCCGCGTCCCGAGCGCCGCTCCACCAGTTCCCCCTGGCCGCACTTGGGGCAGGCGATGCCGATCGGGTAGGGCAGCGTCGCCTTGCATTCGGGGTAGCCCGAGCAGGCGAGGAACCGGCCCCGGCGCCCGCTTTTGACCAGCATTTCGCGGCCGCACTCGGGGCATTTGACGTCGGATTTCTCCGCCTCCAGCACCTTGATCTCGCCTTCGGCGGTCTCCTCGATCGGCTTCGTGTTGCGGCAGGCGGGAAACGCCGAACAGGCGAGGAATTTGCCGTTGCGCCCCCAGCGCACGACCATCGGGCTGCCGCACTTGTCGCAGACGTGCTCGGTGGGGACGACCTCCGCCTTGACGTTGCGCATCTGGCTTTGCGCCTGCTCCAGGCGCTGGGAAAACGGCCCGTAGAAATTGCGCAGCAGCTCGACCCAGTCCACCGAGCCGTCCTCGACGCGGTCGAGCTGGTCCTCCATCATCGCCGTGAACTTCACGTCCATGATCTGTGGAAAGCTTTCGGTCAGCAGATCGGTGATCATGAAGCCCAAGTCGGTCGGCCGGAAGGTCCCGTTTTCCTTGGTGACGTATTCCTTGTCCTGGATCACCGAGATGATCGAGGCGTAGGTGGAGGGGCGGCCGATCCCCTGGCGTTCCAGCTCGCGGATCAGCCCGGCTTCGGTGTAGCGCGGCGGCGGCTGGGTGAAATGCTGGAGGCCGCCCAGTTCGCTCAGTTCGAGCGCGTCGCCCGCCTCCACGGCCGGCAGCGTCTCGTCTTCCTCGAGCTGGATCTTCTCCCCGCCGTCCAGGTCGCTCTCGCTCTTGCCCGACTCGTCGGTCGACTCCTGATAGGCGATCAGGAAGCCGTCAAACTTGATCACCGAGCCGGTCGCGATGAACAGGTAGCGGCCGACGGGGATCTCGATGCGCGTCCGTTCCAGCCGGGCGTCGACGATCTGACTCGCCACCGCGCGCTTCCAGATCAGCGTGTAGAGCGCCAGCAGCGGCTTTTCGAGGTAGGGCGCCACGCGTTCGGGCGTCATGCTGATGTCGGTCGGCCGGATCGCTTCGTGCGCTTCCTGCGCCTCCTTGCGCGCCGCGTAGGCGCGCGGCCGCTCCGGCAGGTAATCCGGCCCATACGTCTCGCGGATGTGGCCGCGGATCTGGGTCAGCGCGTCGTCGCTCAGCCGCGTCGAGTCGGTTCGCATGTAGGTGATCAGCGCGACGCTTCCCTGATCGCCGAGCTCGACGCCTTCATAGAGGCGCTGCGCCAGCGACATCGTGCGGGCGGCCGTCATCCGCAGCTTGCGCGAGGCTTCCTGCTGCAGCGTGCTGGTGATGAACGGCGGGAACGGGCGCTTGGCGACCTCCTTCTTGATGACGTCGCCGACCTCGAGTTCCTTGCCGCGCACCTCCGCGACGATGCGGTTGGCCGCTTCCTCGTTGGGCACTTCGGCCTTCTCGCCGTCGATCTTGTCCAGCCGGATCTTGAACGGGGGGGGCAGCTTGGCGCTGACCAGGCCCTCGATCGTCCAGTATTCCTCGCTCTTGAAGGCGCGGATTTCGCGCTCGCGGTCGCAGCAGATCCGCACCGCGACCGACTGCACGCGGCCGGCCGACAGCCCGCGGCGCACCTTCTTCCACAGCAGCGGGCTGAGCTTGTAGCCCACCAGCCGGTCCAGCACGCGCCGGGCCTGCTGGGCGTTGAACAGGTTGACGTTGATCGGCCGGGGGTGCTCGATGGCGCTGCGCACGGCGGTCTTGGTGATCTCGTTGAACGTCGCCCGGTGGATTTCGCTGTTGGCGTCGCGGATGTATTCGGCGATGTGGTGCGCGATCGCCTCGCCCTCGCGGTCGGGGTCGGGCGCCAGATAGACCGCCCGCGCCGCCCGCGCCGACTTCTTCAGGTTGTCCAGTACCGTCTTCTTGCCCTTGATGATCACATACTCGGGCTGGAAGTCATGTTCCGGATCGACCCCCAGTCGGGTCGGGGGCAGGTCGATCACGTGCCCCACCGAGGCCATGACCCGGAAATCGCTTCCCAGGTAGCGCTCGATCGTGCGCGCCTTGGCCGGCGACTCGACGATGATCAGGTTCTTGCCGTTGACCGAGCCGGCGGCGTCGGCCCTGGCGGTCGATTTGCGCGCCGCAACCCGCTTGCTGGCCGTGCGCGCCTTGCTTGCCTTGGCCTCGTCATCGCCGACGGCTTTGTCGCGATTCGACCGGGGGGCGGGTTTTTCAACTGGGGTGGACTTTTTGGCCATGAGTGAATCTTTCGGATGCGCGGATCAATCGCTGCCCGGGCGGGCCGGAGCGGTCCGCTGCGCGGCGGGATCATCGGACGGTTGTGTTTCCCCACCGCCTCGGATCGGCTCGTTCGCGACCGGGCGTGCTCACCCTATCAATGGCCTTGCGCGGCGCCGGGTGTCAAGGCCAATCCGACAAGATTCGTCCGGCATCCTTCGCCAAAAGGGCATAAGGGACACAAAAGACATAAAGGACAAAGGAGCGGGGAGGCTGCTCGCAACGGGCGTTCGCCCGTGCGCGAAATTCGGCTCTTCCTCGTCGGTCTCGCCTCCCCCTCTTCCCTCATCCGGCCGCGGGCGAGCCTTGCAGGATCCGGTCGTAGATCGCCTCGTAGGCGCGCACGGCGCGGCCCCAGTCATACACCTCCAGCTTGCGGCGTCCGGCCTGGGTCAGCCGCCGGGCAAGCTCGGCGTCGGACAGCAGCGTTTCGATCGCATCGGCGAGCGCCTGGGGCGCGCGGGTGGGGACGAGCAGCGCCTCCTCGCCGTCGCGCAGCATCTCGCCGATGCAGTCCAGGTTGGTCGCGACCACGGGCAGCCCCGCCGCCAGGTATTCCATCACGACCTGGCCGAAGCCCTCCATCTCGCTGGCCAGCACGCCCAGCTGCGCCGCCTTGAGCAGCCCCGGCACATCGGGGCGCGACCCGGCCAGGATCACGGTCCCCTCCAGCTTGTGGTGGCGGATCAGGCGCTGGTAGGCTTCGGCCAGGTCCGGCGCCCCGCCACCGATTGCCGCGAAAACGGGCATCGGCCGGTCGGGGTGGCGCTCGCCCCAGCGTCCGGCCACGATCGCGGCGGCCTCGATGAAATCCTCGATGCGCTTGGTCGGCAGGTAGCGCGCCACGCGCGGGGAGCGGTCCGACAGGCTCAGCGTGAAGCGCAGCGTCCGGGCCATGCCGCGCGGGAAGAGATGGTCCTCGGCATGCCAGATGAAGCTGTCCTGGTTGATCTGCCGGCTCCAGTTCCCGCTGTACACCTCCACCCCCATGTACGGCTGCCA
>MVZB01000018.1 GCA_002068205.1 candidate division BRC1 bacterium ADurb.BinA292 | reverse complement strand
GGCCACGCCCAGGCCGGTGCCGGAAAAGGCGCGCAGCGCCGCGTTGTGGAATGCGACGACGCCGGCCACCTGCGCGTCCGGGCCTTCGAGCCAGGGCAGCCCCTGCAGCTGTTCCAGTCCTTCGGCGGTGAACAGCGCGCCGTGATCGGACAGCAGCCGGTCTGTGCCCCAGCGTGCGTAGGCGTGGTGCTCACGCAGCGAGACCTCGATCAGGTCGGGCCAGCGCTTGCGCACCTCGACCTGCTCCACCCAGGGCAAGGCCGCCACCGCGCGCCGCACTTCGCCCAGATCGACTGCGAAGAAGCCACGCCCGAGTTGCGGAGCCACCGCGCTGCGCACCTGCTCGGCCGAGACACGCTCGTAGTCGGCGGTGAGGCGCAAACGCTGGATCGGCCAGCGTTCGGACGCGATCCAGCCGTTGAGCACGGCCACCAGCGGCAGCGTCACCATCGCCAGTGCCAGCATCCAGGAAAGGAAGCGGATCGCGCCGTTCATGCCGACCCCGTGAGCGAGCGCGGGGCCGCGCCCGCGTCGAGCGTGGTTTCCAGGATGCGCCAGCACAGCGCTTCGAAATCGATGCCGACGGCGCGCGCCGCCTTCGGCACCAGCGAGTGGCTGGTCATGCCGGGCGCGGTGTTCACCTCGAGCAGGAAGTTGCGGCCCTGCCCGTCGCGCATCAGGTCCACTCGGCCCCAGCCGCGACAACCCGCGGCATGAAACGCCAGCAGGGCCAGCGCGCGCATGCGGGTTTCGGCTTCGCCCTCGAGGCCGGGACACAGGTACTGCGTGTCTTCTGCCACGTACTTGGCGTGGTAATCGTAGTAGGCACCGGCCGGAACGATGCGGATGCTGGGCAATGCCTCGCCATCGAGGATGCCGACGGTGTACTCGCCAGCGTCGTTCTCGTGGCCGTGGATGAGCTGCTCCATCAGCAATTCACCCGGGTATTGCGCCGCCAGTTCGGCCGCGGCATCGAGATCGGTGTCCGCAAACACGCGGCTCACGCCCACGCTCGATCCTTCGCAGGCCGGCTTCACGATCACCGGCAGGCCGAGTTCGCGTGCCGCGGCGTGCACTTCGGCACCGCTCGCGCCGTGCCGCAGGCGCACATAGCGCGGCGTAGGCAGACCCAGTGCCAGCCACACCTGCTTGGTGCGGACCTTGTCCATGCTCAAGGCCGAGCCCAGCACGTCGGAGCCGGTGTAAGGCACGTGCAAGGCTTCGAGCAGGCCTTGCAGCACGCCGTCTTCGCCACCGCCCTTGTTGCCGTGCAACACGTTGAAGACGCGATCGAAGCGCTTCGCCACCAGCGCTTCGACCAGCGCCGGGATGCCGTCGACGGGTCGCGCATCGACGCCGCGCGCGCGCAAGGCCTCCAGTACGTTGCGGCCCGAGTCCAGCGACACCTCGCGCTCCGAAGATGTGCCGCCCATCAGCACCGCGACCCGACCGAAATCGGTGGCTTGTGTGATCCGGGTCATGTGCGATTCGCTCCGTCGAATCCCTTTGCCGCTAGTTCCTGCGCCACCGCGCCGATGTCGCCCGCGCCCATCAGGATCACCAGGTCGCCATCGTGCAGCACGTCCGGCAGCACGCCGGGCAGCGCCTTCGCGTTCGGTACCAGCACCGGATCGATGCGACCGCGGGCCCGGATCGCGCGCGCCAGCGCCTTCGCATCGGCACCGACGATCGGCGCTTCGCCGGCGGCATAGACTTCGGTCAGGACCACGGCGTCGACTTCGCTCAGCACCGCCGCGAACTCGTCGAGCAGGTCGCGGGTGCGGGTATAGCGATGCGGCTGGAAGGCCACCACCAGGCGGCGCTCCGGCCAGCCCGCGCGCGCGGCCTGGAACACGGCCGCGAGTTCGGCCGGATGGTGGCCGTAGTCGTCCACCAGCAGGGCCTTGCCCGTGCCGAAGTCCTTCTCGCCGTGCAGGTTGAAGCGCCGCCCGATGCCCTGGAATTTCTCCAGCGCGCGCGCGATGGCCAGGGGCTCCACCCCGAGCTGCCAGCCGATCGCGGCCGCCGCCAGTGCGTTCTGCACGTTGTGCCGGCCCGGCAGATTGAGGGTCACCGAGGTCGGCGGCGCATCCGGCAGGTGCAAGGTGAAGCGGGTCTGGCGACCGGACTGCGTGACCTCGCTGGCGCGCACGTCCGCCGCCGCATCGAAGCCATAGCCGATGACATGGCGCGGCATTTCCTGCGCCAGGACCCGCACTTCCGGGTCGTCCAGACACAGCACCGCGAGTCCGTAGAACGGAAGCCGATGCAGGAATTCGGAGAACGCCGCCTGCACATTGGCGAAGTCGCCGCCGTAGTTTTCCAAATGATCGGCGTCGATGTTGGTGACCACGGCAATCAGCGGGGTGAGGCGCAGGAAGCTGCCATCGCTCTCGTCCGCCTCGGCCACCAGCCATTCGCCACCGCCCAGGCGCGCATTCGCCCCGGCCGACAACAACTGTCCGCCGATGACGAAGGTCGGATCCATGCCGGCCTCGGACAGCACGCTGGCGGTGAGGCTCGTGGTGGTGGTCTTTCCATGCGTGCCGGCCACCGCGATGCCGCGGCGGAAGCGCATCAGTTCGGCCAGCATCTCGGCACGCGGCACGATCGGCACGCGTTGCGCACGCGCGGCGATCAGCTCCGGGTTGTCGGGCCGGATCGCGCTCGACACCACCACCACGTCGGCGCCGTCGATGTGTTCGGCGGCGTGGCCCCGGTGTACGCGCGCGCCCAGCGTGGCCAGCCGCCGCGTGGTGGCCGACTCGCCCTGATCCGAACCCGAGACGGTGTAGCCCAGGGTGCACAGCACCTCGGCGATGCCGCTCATGCCCACGCCGCCGATGCCGACGAAGTGCACGCGGCGGAAGGCACTGGCGATGTCGCCGCCGGTCTGCAGGCGCTTCATGCGCGCGACCTCGCGTCGTTCCGGACCGGGCCGGCGCGTGATGCTTTTCTCGTCGAGGCCCAGGACGATGCGGATGTCGTCGATCTTGGAGATGCCCATTACCTGCTCCAGGCCGTCGCGGATCGAGCGTTGCAGGTCGTTCTTGATCGCGTTGAGGCTGGCGATCGGCTCCACATTGACGACGGCCGAGATGGCGATGCCCTTGTTGCCCGACTCGCGGACGTCGACCTTGTGGCTGACGACCGCGGGATGGGTCTCGATCTGATGGCGGACGAACTTGTGCAGCGCGGCGGGGTGGAGCAGCATGACCTCGCCGTCGCTGCTCAGCACGGCGATGGACCGGCGCCGCTGTTTCCAGCTGGCGGCCGCCGCGATCCAGTAGAGCAGGGGGACGAGCAGGGCGGCGGACCAGAACAGCTTCAGTGTGAGGCGATTGTTGGGCTGAAGCCAGACGGGCAGGGAGTGGGTGAGCGGGCGGCTGCCCATCGTGAGGACGCCGGACAGGAGGACGTCGAGCGCCAGCCCGATGACGATTGCCTGCAGGGCGATCAGGGCAAGCATACGAATCAGTCGCATCGTCGTCTCGCTTTCAGTCTTCGGCGGAGGGCGCCTCGCGCGCGGGAAGGGCGGCCGGGCGTCGTGGGCGTTCGCCGAGGACGATGCTGCTGATGCTGACGTTGACGGCGTCGACATGCAAGCCGGTCATGCTTTCGACCGCGTTTTTGACCGAGCGTTGCAACTGGTGCGCGGCCTTGTAGACATCGACGCCGTATTCGACGTTGACCTCCAGATCGATCGTCGCGTTGCCGGTGGCTTCGTCGGTGGTGACGGTGATGCCCTTCTTCATGCCCTTGCTGCCCCAGACCTCGGCCAGGGAAGAGCCGCCGGCGACGCTGACGATGCCGTCGACTTCGACGGCCGCGAGCGAGGCGATCGTCGCGATGACGTCATTGTTAATCTGGATTCTGCCGAGATCTTCCTGAACCGACATCGCCACGAGGTCTCCCTGGGTGTCACGCGGGGTCACGGCTCAAAATGAGCCAAATCGGTGCCAGATCGAACGAAGCGGAGCCGCGCGGCTCGGGCGTGGTGTCCAACTGGTCACGGACCTTCGCCTGTGAATTAACATCCGATATGGCCATTTGCAAGGGAAACGAGGAAGGTGGGGATGCGAGCGGGATGAGAATCGCGGGATCGCGACCGGTATCGCTATCGAGATCGTGATCGAAGCGGCGCCCGCAGGGCCCGCTGCGGCGGGATTGGGCTTGGTTCACCCGTTGGGCTGTGATAAGTGATATCGTTCCGCATGCGGGAGGAGAGGGTCCGAGGGAGGCATTCAGGATGCCGGGGGCGGCGCCGCGGGCGCTGGGGGATGGGGAGATTTTGGGAATGATGCGGAGGCTTTCGCGAGCCAAGGACGAGGGACGAGAGCCGAGAGCCGAATTCTGGAGAGGACTTTGGGGGCGATGACGGGGACGAGAGACGAGGGACGATAGTCGAGTGAGGGACGACACTTGATCGTTGGAGGGTTCCAGGCGAATGGGCGCGCGACGGCCGATCAAGACGGTCAACAGTATCTGTCCGATCCGGATCAATGATCTGGGGGGGTGGACGGACACATGGTTCGCCGAATACGGCGAGGTGCTCAACATCGGGGTGTATCCCTATGTTCAGTGCCAGATGCATGTGCTGCCGCTCGACCCCGACAGCGAGAACCGGGTGACGATCCACGCGGTGGATTACGGCGACCGTTACGGGATCAACCCCGACAAGCTGATCTATGACAAGCATCCGCTGCTGGAGGCGGCGATTGATCTGATGGGCGTGCCCCGGGACCTGGCGGTGGAGGTGAGCATCTCCTCGCCGGTGCCCGGGGGGTGTTCGACGGGGACGTCGGCGGCAGTCTCGGTGGCGCTGATCGGGGCGCTGGACCGGGCGACGTACGGGCGGCTGACGCCGGCCGAGGTGGCGATGAAGGCGCACGCGATCGAGACGCAGAAGCTGCGCCAGCAATGCGGGATCCAGGATCAACTGAGCGCGGCGTACGGCGGAATCCTGCACATCCGGATGTTCAAGTATCCGCACGCGCAGGTCTCGTATCTCGATGTTTCGAATGAACTGCGCTGGGAATTGGAGAGCCGGCTGGCGTTGATCTTTCTGGGCGAAACGCACAAGTCGAGCGAAGTGCATCAGTGGGTCATCCGGCAGCTCGAAGGGAGCGGCCCGGAGCACCCGACGCTGTGCAAGCTGCGGGGATTGGCGCAGGCGGGCAAGAATGCGATCTACGAGGGAGACCTGAATGAACTGGGCCGGCTGATGATCGAGAACACCGAGGCGCAGGCGGAACTGCACCCCGATCTGGTTTCGCCGGTGGCGCGCCAGACGATCGAGATTGCGCGCCGGCACGGGGCGATCGGCTGGAAAATCAACGGCGCCGGGGGGAACGGCGGGTCGATCACGCTGTTGCTGCCGTCGGACTGGGCGCGGCGCAAGGACCTGATCCGCGCGATCGAGGAAATCGGCGGCGGGGTGCGGGAAATTCCGATCTATCTGAGCCGGATCGGGCTGCGGGTGTGGGAGACGCGGCCCGGTGCGACGCGCCAGACGGCGGGGCGCCCGCCGGGGGATGCGACGGCCTGAGCGCGGTGGGATGGCCGGGTGGTCAACGCCGTGCAAGAAAAACCCGGATTTGCGCAAAGCATCGCTCTGGCGGGTTGGACGAGGCTTCCCGTATGCTGTGGCGATCAGTGAAATGGGCACTTCCTTGGGCAAGCAACGCTTCGAACGGCACGGGCCGGGCGGCGAACTCCGCCGGCCTGGGCGCGATGAGACTGCAGCCAGCCCATCGATCCAAAGGGAAGGAGCGAGCGCATGCCCGCGCCAGGATTGAAGCGGTGGGTCGGCCCGCTGGTGCTGTCGGGGCTGGCGGTTGCGGCGACGGCGGGTCAGGCCCCCGGCGAATGGCTGCAGTGGCGGCGCGACGCCCAGCGGACGGGGTATTCGCCGGCGGCGGGACGGATCGTCGCACCGGCCATCGTGGGCCAGGCGGAACTGGGGGGCGTGGAGGACTGGCTCGTGCTGACGCCGGCGGCCGTCGGGGAGGCGCCGGTCGAGCTTCCGGCCCGGCTCCAGCCGTTCGACCGGGCGGCCGCGCGGAGAGAATGGGGCCTGGATCGCTGGCTGGACATCGAGGGGACGGGCGAACCGGAACCCGTGCAGGAGCGCAGCCGCGAACGATACTTTCAACTTGATCCCAATGAGACGCGTTACGACCGGGTCTTTTTTGAATCGACCCGGGAGAAGACGACGCCGGCGACCGACACGCAGCGCGGCTGGCGGGAACGGCGCGTCGATGGCCAGTGGCAACGGCTGTGGACCTCGGAGCCCGATACGGTCTATGAGCAGCCGATGGTGATTCGGGCCGATGCCGATGGCGACGGGCGGGAGGATGTGGTCGTCACCGTGCACTACCGGATCATGGCCTTCGACGTGGAGACAGGCGAGAAGATCCGCGAACTGCGCTACTCGAACTACCGCAATTACGGGGAGGTGCACGCGGCGGACCTGAACGGCGACGGACGGCCGGACTTCGTGCAGCTGGTCAAGTTCCCGGCGCATCTGGAGGTGATCCTGAACACAGCTGAAGGGTTCGAGGTGGCGTGGTTCGAGGACGTGATGCGCGGGCGGATCACGGACACGGAGAACTCGCTGAGGACGCCGTTCAATCCGATCGTCGACGTGGATGGCGACGGTCGGCTCGACGTGGTGTATGTGCGCTACAACCAGCGGGGCGACGGCGAGTGGCACACGCTGGTGCTGGACGCGCTGACGGGGGAGACGAAGCATGAGATCCCCGGGTTCGTGGCGCGGGAGATTGTGAACATGGGGCCCGACGGGCGGGCATGGATTTTCGGCACGCGCAGCGACGGACGGTTCATTCCCCTGCGCGGCGGCGCCGCGATGCATGAAATCCGCGATGGGGAAGCGCGACTCGTCTGGGAAGCCGCGGAGCTGGGCTGGTGCGACTGGCTGCCCAATCCGTGGCACGACGCGCGATCGGCCAGCATCTATCCGAAGTCGCGCCTGGCGGTGAGCGCCGAGAGAGGCCTGGGCTGGCTGCACCGCGCGGGGACGGACGGCGTGGAGCAATTGGTGCTGTACCGGTTCGCAGGGGATGAGACGCGCGAGGTTGGGGCAGCGGGCCTGCCCGGGGGCGAAGCCGTGGCCTTCCGAGAGCAGACGGGGGAGTTGCTGGTCCGGACGACGCGTCCGAAGGCGGATTTCAGCGGCCAGGCATGGGGGTTGGCCAGCCGGCTGGTCGGGACAGAGGAGCTGGCCGGCCGGGTTGATGCGCCGGTGGTCTTCCGGGAAGCGGACGGCGCGCCGCGCGTCGTCGTGCCGGACTTGCTGGGGGGCGTCGTGTGCCTGGATCTGGCGCAGCCGGACGCGCCGCGGACGATCTGGCGGCGGCCCGGGCTGGGAATGGGTTCGGGGCGCGGGGCGGTCGTGGCGCGGGGCGAAGGGGACGTTCGTTTCCCCACGTTCATTGAGGCGGATGCGCGCGGCGCGGCGCGGGTCGTCCAGGCCGATTCGGCGGGGGAGACCCGCTGGACGGTGGAGCTGCCGCGCACGCCGGCGCGCCTGAACATGGAGGAAGAGCAGGGGGGCATCGCGCAGCTCATGGCGCTGCCGCTGCAATCGGCCGGGGTGGACGATCTGGCGGTGACCGGACTGCAGAGCAACCTGCACAGCGGGTTCACGATCGCGCTGGACGGGCGCAATGGGGAGCAGCTCTGGCGTCAGGAGCGGAGCGGTCGCGTCGGCGTGCACAATGCCGAGGGGGTGCTGGAGGTCGAGGCGCGCGGCTATGGCGGCAACTGGCCGTTTGCCGGCCTGCCCAGGGCGGATGGGACCGAGGATCTGGTCAGTGCGTTTCCCGACATCATCTACACGGCCGACGGGCGGACGGGCGAGTTCACGCTGCACCACTGCACGCAGTTCGGGACGTTCATGGACTACGATGCGCAGGGCGATGTCTATCGGAACAAGGCATCGTTCTACGCGATCCCGATCGTGCTGCCCGAGGGAGTGATCTACGGCGGCTGTCCGTATGTCACGGGTCTGTGGCGCGTGGAGGATGCGTTCGCGGGGTTCCAGTGGCGGACGGCGTATCACGCGCCGCTGTACCACCGCTTCCCGCGGCCAATGCAGGTGGCGGCGAGTCTGGGGGAGGATGGCCGGCGCCAGCTCATTGGCTGGGAATACGCCAAGGGGATGCTGACGTGCCGCGATCTGCTGGAGGGGGATCTGCGGTGGACGCTGGCGATCGCGGAGGGGGAAGCGGGCGATTCGTTCGTGGGGTGCGATCTGGACGACGACGGCCGCGATGAGGTGCTGCTGTGCACGCCCCAGGAACTGGTGGCGATCGGTGAACGCGAGGGAGCCGGCGCGATTCTCTGGCGGCTGGCGCTGGCCGCGCCGTGCCACGAGCCGGTCGTGGCGGATGTGGACGGCGACGGCGCGGCGGAAATTCTGCTGCCGTGCGACGACGGGCGCTTGTACGTCGTCGGCAATCAGGGGTCTGGTCAATGAACTCAGTCGATCGCAGAGGGAGCAAGAGATGAAACAGGCATGCGCGCGAATCGTGATGGGAATTCTCCTGCTGGCGGGGCTCGCCGGCCCGGGGGCGGTCACTGCCCAGGGGGCGGAGAACGAAGAGGCGGGTCGCCACTGGCCGATGTTCCGCCATGACTTTCATCTCACGGGCCGCTCGCCGCTGCAGCTCGAGCTGGCCACGGCGCCGTCGGTTCAGTGGAAACATGACCTGGGGGCCGAACAGGTTGCGGTGGAGACCGTGACGCTGGAGGACTTTGACGGCGACCGCGAGCATGAGGCGCTGATCCGAACGAACAACTCGCTCAAGCTGCTGGACTCGGACGGGAGCGTGCTGTGGGAGCATGCCGGGCTGGCCAATCCGAAGGTGATCAACCAGGTCGATTACGCGGGAAACGGCAGCCTGGGCATCGTCTATTCGGCGTCGGACGGGGTCAAGACGACCTATTCGATCATCGACAGCGTGAGCGGGACGAAAACCGAATTGTTCAGCATGCAGAATGTGTTCGGCTTGAACATGCGCCACGGCAAGATCCTGCCGGAGAACAAGGGGAGGCAACTGGTCGTGTTCTGGAGCGGCGACCCGGTCCAGGGGAGCATCCATCCGGGTCAGGGTTACATCTGGAGTTTCGAGGAGGGGTGCGACAAGCCGAAGCTGCTGTTCGATAAATACGTCGAAGGCTACATCCTGAGTCCGCTGCTGGCGTTTGAGGATTTCAACCGGGACGGGAAGCCCGACCTGTATATCGTGACGCACGAGCACGTCTATGTGTGGGACATCCTGTCGGGGGAGACGCTGTTCGAGGGCTACTGGAACGATGACTTCATCCGGAACTATTGGGCCAACCTGGCGGTCTACCGATTTCCGGGGCGGGAATATCCGTCGCTGCTGATGATCAATCCGATGCTGCCGGGGGCCTACGTGGTCGATCTGGTCGGCGAAGCGCCGGTGCGGCGCTGGAAGCAGGTGATCGGGGCGAACGAAAATCAGTATCAGACGGTGGTCGAGGTCGGCAACGGGGCGCCCGATCCGTTCGTCGATCTGGATGGGGACGGGGAGCCGGAGATCCTGGTGCGCGCGAAGAACGAGCATCTGGAGGACGAGGAACACCTGGTGATCTTCAACGCCGAGGACGGCGAACGGATCTACGACGGGCCAATGGTCAACATCCTGGCGGTGGATGAGCTGGACGGGGCGGCGCCGCCCGAAGTGATCCTGGATAAGGAAACGGGGCTGGAGATCGCGCACTGGACGGGCGAGGCGTTCGAGACGGTCTGGACCGACGGCGAGGCGCAGCCGGTGTTGGCGCCGGTCGACGCGCTGCAGGACCCGCTGCGGTTCGTCGCGACGCGCCCGCAGTTCACCAACCCGGTCGTCTGGAAGTCGGATGCGGCGGAGCACGCCTTCTATTTGCGTTACGCCGATGGCGTCTGGAGCGCGAAACTGACGGAGGGGGGCGCGGTGGAAAAGATCGCGCCGGCCGATCCGGAGCATCCGGCGACCGGATTCGTGCCCGAAGGGGAGCGGATGCGGACGACGGTCGAGTCGGCGGAGGGCGTGCATCGGATTTTGCGCGACGGAGCGACCGTCGGGGAAATCGCGGTGACCAGGGAACGCAGCTTCCTGTCGCCGCCGTCGATCGTCGGCGAGCTGGGAGGCCAGACGCGCATCGTCGCCCGGACGGCCGATTCGCGGCTGGTGTCGCTCGACGCCGCGGGCGGGGATGAGCGGACGCTGGTCCGGCAGACACCCGCCAGCGGGGGGGTGCACCTGCATACGACGTTCATCGGGACGATCGTCGACGTCGACGGCGACGGCGAGAATGAGCTGTTGACGACCACGGCGGAGCAAGGCCGCGCGGTCGTCGCGGTCGATGCCGCGGGTCAGGAAAAACTGCGGCTGACGGCGGGCGATGATCCGGGAGAGATGGTGTTGGTGGCGACCGGCAAGCTGGCGGGCAAGCCGGGCAACTGGATCACGATCCGCTGGCAGGAAGGGGAGAAGACGTGGGGCGTGCCGTGGACGGTGGCGACGTACGACGCGACGGACGGCCGGCTGCTGTGGGAACGGACGACCTACGGATTGTACGGCGGGAAACCGTCGACGTTCGGGATTCATGTGCCGACGTCGGTGGCGGATTACAACGGCGACGGCGGGGATGACCTGTTCGTGGCGTCGGAGAACTTCTTCGGCATCATCGATGCCACCACCGGCGAGGATCTGCTGGCGGCGAAAAACATCCTCGATCAGCGCGCGGACAAGATCTGGCCGGCCTACAGCAAGCTGCTGCTGGTCGAGATGGATGGGCAGGCGCCGCTGGAACTGGTGCATTCGCATGCGTTCGCGGCGACCTACGTGGCGACGTGGGAATCCGAGCCGCTGTGGTCGGTCAAGCTGACGCGCGATACGACGGCGGCGCATTACCCGGGCGTGGTCGATCTGGACGGCAACGGCGTGAAGGAACTGGTGACGAGCCAGGTGGATGGGCTGCTGATCGCCTACAACCATGTCGCGGCGGGGGAGGCGGCCAGCGAACGCTGGCGGTTCAGCCTGCCGGGTCGGGTCAGCGACCTGGCGGTGGTGAATCTGGATTCGGATGGACAGGAAGAGCTGCTGGCGGGCGCGGCGGACGGCAAGCTGTATGCGCTGAAGGAGGCGGACGGGCAGTGCCAGGTGCTGTGGACGGTCGATCTGGGATCGCCAGTCGGGTCGCCGATCGTCGCCGAGCTGGGCGAGGCGGGGTCGGCATCGATCCTCGTGCCGACGCAGGATGGATATCTGTATTGCCTGCGATGAACGTCAAAATCGGTATCGGTATCGCTATCGGGATCGAAATCGAATCCTGCCGATGTCGGTTCGATCATGAAGCGGGCGGACTGAGCCGGTAGAGCGCCACGCCGCCGCGTTCGCCGAGCGGCGTCAGGCGCGGGCTGTGCAGGAATCCCGCGCCGCGGCCGTGGGGGATGAAGGGATCGCCCAGGCGCTCGGCCTCGCCCGGCTTCAGGCGTGGGAGGAAATCGGTTTCATAGTAGAGCGCCAGTTCCGCGCGGTTGAGAAGGACGAAACGCACCCCCACTTGCCAGAGGGCATCGAAGACGTCGTCGTCGGCGGGGAGCCGCCGCAGCCAGGGGAGCGGCTGGGGGGTATCGAACCAGTCGCTGGCGACGACCGGCAGGGGGAAGTGCAGCGTGCGATGCTCGCCGATGAGGAGCGCCTTGTCGCCGGGCGCGGCCAGCTGGCCGAGCCGCCGCGCGGCGGAGGCGTAATTGAGCCGCCGGGCAAGATAGACTTCCGGCCGCTCGAAACCGAGCCCCACGGCGATGGCGTCGAGCTTGCCGGCGCTCCCGCGCCCGGTCTGGCCCAGCACCGCAACGAGAAACATGACGCAGTAGACGGCGGCGACGCCCCAGAGCGCGCGCGCGGCCATGCGCAGCGAGCGGCGAGGCTGCGCGCCGATCCAGCCGTTCCACGCCGCGCCCGCGACGGCAAACAGCAGCCCGATCGTCGGCAGGAGCATGCGCGCGCTCTGATAGGTGGCGAACCAGGCGGCCCATGAAATCACGATGCCGGCGAGGAGCCAGAGCCGAGCCGGTCGGCGCCCGGGCGGGCGCGGGCGGGGCGACTTCGGGATCGCCGCGGCCAGCCCCCAGCCGAGGACCAAGGCCAGCGCCATCAGCGGCAATGGCCCCAGATAATGCTGCTCGTAGCGGTCGATGTGAAACGTCACGTTCCACGGCGTGAGCAGCCAGTCGGCCAGCGGCCCCCACCAGCGGTCGGGCCAGAGGTGCATCCCCTTCGCCCCGGCCTTTTCCAGATAGAACGCCATGTTCTCCCGCGACCACTCGCCGCCGCCGAACCAGCTCCAGGCCAGCGGATAGAACGGGTTTCCGGTCCAGACCAGATTGCGGATGAGCCACGGCGCGCCGAAGAGGAAGCCGGTGAGCGCGGCGCCGCCCAGCCGGCGCGCGGCGAGCCGCCTGCCGCTCCGCCAGATCAACAACCCGCCCCAGAAGAGCCCCAGCACGCTCACCAGCGGGATCATGGAATACTTTGTTCCGACGGCGCCGGCGGCCAGCAGGCCCAGGAGCATTCCCACCGCGCGGCGCGGCCGCCGCAGGCTGACCAGGCCGAGATAGACGAAACCAAGAAAGTAAGCCGACATGAACAGATCGACGAAGGCCCAGGCGGCCAGAATCGGCGCCGACGGCAGGAACAGGAACCACCAGGCGGAGCTGGTGTCGGGGGCACGGCGGCGCGCCGCGCGCGGCCGGAGCCGCAGCGCCAGCAGCGCGATCAAGCCCATGTTCACCGGCAGCATGGTCAGGTGCAGCAGCCTGGCCGGTTCGGCGAGCCACTGGTAGGGCGGTCCGCTGACACCCATCGCCAGCAGGTAGAGCATTTCGGCCAGGAACGGGAAGTTGGAGAACGCCTGCCAGGGCAGGTATTCGATGCGCCCGCGCGCCAGCCATTGGGCCGGGGCGCTCAGGTGGTAGCGCAGTTCGTCGGACTCGACCGCCGGCGAGAGCGTGTAGGGCACGATCCAGAGCGTGACGAGGAGGCTCAGCGCGAGCGCGAGGGGCGACTGGCCCCGGATGAAACGGACCAGCACGGCACGCCGGGCCCAGAGCGCCGGCGCCAGCCGCAGCCATCCGCGCAGACTGAGCAGACCGAATCCCGCCAGCAGCGCAATCAACGGCGCCCGGCCCAACCAGCCGGCCAGGCCCCACAGGAGAATGATGAGTGAAACCGGGACGGCGCCGACGAGCGGGGCCAGCAGCACGCGCTCGCTGAGCAGCGGCAGCATCCGCCGCCCGGAGCGGGTCGATGTGAGAATCGCGTAACCCAAACCGACGAGTACGGCGAAGAGGATCATCCCGACAGCAAAGCCCGCGATCGCATCGACGGGTGGATGCCACGGCCGCGTGAAGAGAGAGAGCAGATTGTGAAAGGCTGCGGCGACGGCTCCGAGATGAAGGGCAGCAATCATCCGCCCGAGCAGCCAGACTGCGAACAGCAGCACGAGGGCGAGCATGAGCGCGTCGAGCCGGGCGGAGCGATGAGGCATCACGAGCTTCCCCAGCCAAAGGTGCCGATGCATTGCAGCCGAGGCCGGAGGCGTTTGAGTGCGAATCCGTTCGGGTGTTTCGATTGGCGGCTGGGGCATGGGGCTGATAGACTGGGGAGGCGTGCGGCCGGCGCCGAACCGCCGCGGCGGCCATCCTCACTATGCGGCCCGACCCTCCCGATTGCAAGCGGACAGGCTTCCCGATGCCCCTTTCCCCCGTTTCCACGCGACCGCTCCATGTTGGCATCGTCACGCTGGGATGCGACAAGAACACGGTCGATAACGAATACCTGGCCGGGCTGCTCGAGGCCGGCGGCTGCCGGCTGGTCGTCGATGGGGAAGCGGCCGACGGCCCGCTCGACGCGGTCGTCGTGACGACCTGCGGGTTCATCGACCGCGCCCGCCAGCAGTCGATCGATACGATCGTCGAGCTGGCCGAACGCAAGCGCGCGACCGGCAACCCGCGCCGACTGTTCGTCGCCGGGTGCCTCTCGCAACGCCACGGCGCGGAGCTGATGGAGGAGATCCCCGAAATCGACGGCCTGGTCGGCGTCGGCCAGTTCCGCCAGCTAGCCAATCTGATCCTGAACGCCGACCGGGCGGAGGCCCGCACGCGGGAGGTGGCCGAGACCCCCACAGTCGATATCTACCAGCTCATGCACCGGCGTCGGCTGCAGCACACGCCGCACGCCTTCCTGAAGATCTCCGACGGCTGCAACCACGCCTGCACGTTCTGTTCGATTCCGGCGATGAAGGGCAAGCTGCGGTCGGTGCCGCGCGAGATTCTGCTGGCCGAAGCCGAGCGGCTGCTCGCCGACGGCGTGCGCGAAATCAACCTGGTGGCCCAGGACCTGTCGATGTACGGCATGGACCGCTGGCGCGACGTGCGGTTGCCCGATCTGCTGCGCGATCTGTGCGCCCTGCCCGGCGAGTTCTGGATTCGCTGCCTCTACTTCTATCCCGGCAACGTGACGGACGACTTCCTGGAGGTCATGGCCGCCGAACCGAAGATCGTTCCGTACCTCGACATGCCGCTGCAGCACCTGCATCCCGAGACGCTGCGGCGGATGCGCCGCCCGTTCCACGAGGTGAAAACATTCGAATTGGTGGAGCGCCTGCGCGCGGCGGTACCCGGACTCACGCTGCGGACGACGATGATCGTCGGCTTCCCCGGCGAGACGCGGGCGGAGCATGAGTTCATGCTGGAGGGGATCCGACGGTTGCGGTTCGAGCGGCTCGGGGCCTTTCAATACTCGGATGAGGAAGGAACCCCGTCGGCGACGATGCGGCCGCGCGTGCGCCGGGGTGAAAAAGAACGGCGCTGGCACGCCGTGATGGCGGCGCAGGCCGAGATCGCGGCGGAACACAGCCGCGCGCGGGTCGGCCGGCGCGAGCGCGTGCTTGTGGAAAGCCACGAGCCGCACGCCGGCTGCTGGATCGCGCGCGGCGCCGCCGAGGCCCCCGAGATCGATGCCCGGGTGTTCGTCTGGAGCGCAACGCCGCTCACTCCGGGCCAGTTCATCGATGTAGAGATTAACCGCGCCGACGGTTACGACGTCCACGCCTCGCCCGTCGCCGGCTGAGTTCCAGCCCGTCTTCGCTCCGCCAGCTTTCGCCCCGCGGCGCAGGCCAGCGCGGCCAGCGTCACCAGCGTGATGTAGAGCCCCAGCCGCTGGCTGACCGGATCGTAGGTGCAGCGCACCGTGTGACGGCCCGCCGGGAAGGCGAAGCCGAGCAGGAGCCCGTCGGCGATGAACGGTTCGATTCGCACGCCGGCCGCGGGATCGACCGGCTGGATGCGCCAGCCGGGAACCGCGGGCTCGCTGAGGGCGACGGCGCCCCAGTTGCGCGTGCGGATCTGGAGCGTCACGTCGCCCGGCGCGATCGAGGTCGCTTCGGCCGACAGGTGCGTCGCCTCCGGCGTCCCCTTGAGCAGGGACTTCGGGTGCTTGCCCTCTTCGAGCACGAGCGTCGATTCGTAAGGTTGAAACCGGGGATCTTCCAGCCGGTCGAGCAATGCGTCCAGACTGGCGACCTCGCGGAAGTGGCGGATCGGCCGCACGTAGGGGTATTGCGGGTTGTGCAGCAGGACCTCTCCGCTCATGCGGCTGACCGGCAGGTAGCCCTCGGGGAACGGGAGATCGGGGTCGTCGGGCCAGACCAGATAATTGACGGCCAGCAGCCGCAGCAGGTTGGGATGCAGGAAGCCGAGCCGCTCGATGAACGATTCATAGACGTCGAGCACGACCGGATGATAGCCGCTGATCGAACTGATGATCGGCCCTGGGCCGGTTCCGGTGTAGGTCATGGCCCAGTTCTGCAGTTCGCGGCCCGGGACGAGGAACCGGACCGGCCGCGCCTCGCTGCGCCAGACGCGTTCGGCCCAGTGGTGCTGGATGTGGCGCTCGTAGGGCGCCGCCGCCTCGACGGTCCAGAACGGGCGGACGTTGAGCACAAGGTCCCAGGCCCAGACCAGCGCCAGCACGCCGAGCAGCGCCGGCGCAATCCACGGCCGGGCGGCGCGCTCGCCCCGGCGGACCATCCGCCACAGCCCCGCCACGCCGGCGACGAGGGCCAGGAAGCGGAAGGTATGGAGCGCGGCGGCGGCTTGCGCGACGGCGCGCGGCAGATCCGCCTGGCGGGCATCGCGCAGCCAGAACGCCGCGACCAGCGCCAGCGCAGCCGCGCCCGCCGCGAGCAGGATCATCCCGTGGCCGATCCAGCCGGCGGGTCCCCGCGACGCGTGGGCACGGTTTCGGCCCTCGGCCAGCCAGCACTCGACCCCCTGCGCCGCGGCCATGGCCAGCGCGTAGCTGAGCACCGCCATCGACGTGGAGGGCGAGCGGAAGTGCGCCAGGCCGGGCAGCCAATCCAGCAGAAAGCGGTAGAGCCCCGCGTAATAACGGCCGATGGAGAGGATCAGCGCGCCGGCGGCGAGCAGCAGCCAGGCCAGCGCGACGCGCCGGCGGCCCGGCAGCGCCAGCGCGAGCAGGCTGAACAGCAGAACACCCGCGCCGACGTAATCGCTGACGATCCGCTCCGGCGTCGCGCCGCTATCGGTTTCGCCGTAGCGGCCCAGGTACGGTCCGCGTCCCGCGGGCATGCTGTCGCCCAGCAGGCGGGGGAAGATGAATTCGAACTTTTCCTCCGGAGGGAGCGAGCCGCGAGTGGCTTCGTCCCACGAAAGCGACCCCTGGCGATTGGAGATCCGGGCAAACTCCAGGGTTGGGATCAGGACCACCGCCGACAGGCCGAGCGCACCGGCGAGCCCGAGGGCCGTCCAGCCGAGCGACCGGGCGAGGGCGCGGCGCCGTTGCAGACGGCTGAGGGCCGCGGGGGCCGGATCGCGTGGGCGGAGGAATGCGACCGCCAGCGCCGCCAGCGCCTCGAGCAATGCGACGAGCAGCGAAAGATAGACGATCTGCAAGTGGCCCGCCGTGATCTGCAGGGCCAGACCCGCGCCGAGGGCGAGAGCGCCGGCGCGCCCCGCGCCCCGCCCCAGGCAGGCGCCGCCCCACGCCACCAGCGGCAGCCAGGCGAGCGCCTGCAGCTTCTGCAGATGGCCCGGCCCGGCGAGCGTGGCCAGGTGGCTGCCGAAACCCCAGGCGATGCCGACCAGGAATGCGGTCCACCACGTCATCCTGCGCCGGCGGACGGTGAAGGCCATCACCAGCGCCGCCAGCACCAGGTGAAGCGGATATTGGATGTTGAATGCCAATGGGAACGGCAGCACGGCCCCCAGCCAGTTGAACGGATAAAACGGCATGAACATCTGGCTGGCCAGGAACGGCATGCCGGCAAACAGGCAGGGATTCCACAGGGGGATCTGTTTCGTCCGGCGGATCTGGCTCCAGCCCCACAGCCAGGCGGGATAGTCATGGCCGAGCGTGTCGGAGCCGGCCGGGACGGTGCGCGTCAGCATCAGCGGCGCGCGCAGGATGCCGGGCAGGACGGCCTCATCGTCGGGGGCTTCGCGGATGCCGGTGCCGCGCAGCGAACCGGCCTGCCGGGGTCCGCCGCCATGGAGGATGGCCAGCGCCAGCAGGAGATAGCACAGAAGGAGCGCGACGAGCGGTCGCTGCCCGAGGTGCCGGTTGAACGCGGGACGCATCAGGTGGGGACATCCATCAACGCGATCCGGACGAAGCGGCGGGCCAGGCCGAGGTGAATCAGCGTCCGCTCGGGGATGGAACCAAAGCCCAGCGCGCCGCGACGGATCGCCTGTTCCAGGCCGCGCAGATTCTGCTCCATCACGCGCAGGAGTTCAAAGTCGTGCGGGTGGGGCGACTGGCGCGAGATGAGGCGGAGGATATCGCGGGTCAGTTCGCGCAGTTCGGGCTGATCCTGATGCGTCTGATGAACCAGATTGAGGAAGTAGGCCGCGGTTTGCAGTGGCCGGTCGGAGGGGAGGATCGCCGGATTGCCGAAGACCTGGCGCGCCAGGAACTGCGTGTCGCCATCGGTGAAGCTGCGCTGGAACTCGCCGATGAAACCGGTGCAGGGATAGCGGCGGAGGACCGCCATCGGGATGCTCAGATCGTCCAGGTCGTGAACCGAAAGCATCGGCAGAAAGAGGACCTGATCGCCCAGGTAGGCGTAATCGGCGGCCAGCCGCGTGCTGAACAGCGGGCCGAGCCGCTCGTTGTCGTGATCGATGACCAGCGTTTCGAGCGCCCCTTCGCGGGCCAGGGTCGACCAGTCGAGCAGGCTGACGCCGGGCGTCAGCAGTTGCGAATCGAACGCCCCCTCGCGCCATTGGGGCCGCACGCGCGCCACCAGCCGCAGCGAATGGCGCATCTTGAGCAGCCGATGGCGCAGGTAGCGCAAATGGAGGTGCATCTGGTCGCGCTGCCAGGCGCGCACCAATTCCAGGTCGCCGTGCAGCGCCTCGGCCGCCAGCTCGACGCCGTGGGTTTCGCGGAACCGCTCGCGGCACGAGGCACAAAAGCAGAAGGGGGAGGATTTGAGCGGGCCGCCCTCGATGCCGACCGCCGTATAGTTGATGACGATGCCGGGGATATTGTAGCCGGCGGCCAGTTCGGCCAGCAGGCTGCCAACGAAGCGGCGGTAATCGGGGTTGAGCGGGCAGGGATGGAGCGATTCGGCGCGGCGGGTGCGCGCGGTCAGGTGCTGCGGATGCGCCCGCAGGCGCCAGTCGGGGTGTTTGCGGAGCAGCCGGTGTTCGGCGATCGAGTAGCGGGGGTGGAAATTATAGGGTCGGGCGAAGCCCCAGACGGTCAGGCCGAAACGATCCGCGAGCCGGATAACCTGCTCGACGGCGTCCCATTTGCTGAGGCGCGGATTGATTGAGGGGAGGCCATATTCGCGCGCGGTGGCGGACTGGAACAGCGTCCAGCCGTTGCTGTAGACGGGGAAGACGACGAGGTTGAAGCCCGCCTCGGCGACCCGCCGCAGCTCCAACTCGAGCGACGTCGGCGAGATGCTGCGCACCAGATTGAAGAAGTAGCCGCGCGTCTGCGGCTCGGGCAGACCGCTGGGCTCCGACGGCGCGGCGGGGATCGTGACGGCCTGCGCGTACATCGTTACTCATCGCTCAGCGTGCGATAGCGTTCCATTTCTTCCCGCGAAATCTCGTCGGGGTTGACCAGCCGATAATGGCATTCCCGCACCAGGCGCAGTTCCTGTGCATTGTCGTCGAATTCGAAGAGCACAACGGTCCGGCCCCGCGCAAACTGAGCGGCGATCGGCCGGCAGATCAAACCCGGAAACTTATGGCGACACAGCTGTATGTCATGCTCGATCTGGAGCGTGCCCAGCGTGTCCTTCTGTCCTTTCGCTTGAACGGGGAAGACGTAATGCGCCCCCTGGCGATCGACGCCGACATAAATCTCATCGGTTTCGACCTGTCCAATAGCTGGCAACGACGAGCGCAAATGGCTTTGTAGCGAATAGCAAGCCACGCGGGTGAAGATGTCAAGCAGTCGGTTGTAGCGAATGATGGCCAAGAGCGCCTGTTCATCGTTCAGCGCGTAGCGCGAGATCAGTCCCGGAGTCGAGTCGGGAATCTTGGTCACCGACATCAACGCGTTGGGCTTGAAACGGATTTCGCCCTTGGTCAGGACGAACCGATAGCGACCGACACCCGCCGATCGGATCAGCCAACTCATTCCCTCCGGCGCCGTTGCCTGTATTTTTTCCGGGAGGTTCTTTCTATATCGAAAGCTGTAGATGACGTCGCCAAGGTTTTTGGGAAGCCGGATTCGCCGTCGTCTGGCATGTTGCACAAGCTCATCGCGATCGAAGGTGAACTGGTCGACGCCGGGCGAATAATGCTCCAGAAAAACCGCTTCGATCAGCTCGGAGTATCTGGACACGGGAGTTTCAGGCTTCATCCGGGCCATCGCAGAACGAGCACCTCCTCATTGAGTTGTTCGCGCGTGGCCGTGGCCAGCCTGGTTCTGAACAGATCGATACTCTCGACGCGGTAGCCCAGTTCCTCGGCGATTTCGCCCAGAATCTGGCCGGTTCGGATCATGATGCGGAGATAGGAGGCCTGATCTCCGACGACATAGCCCAGCCAGGCGCCCGGCTTGAGAAAGTCGCGCAGATCGGCAAGATGCCGGTACATTCCGCCAAAGTAGGACCGGGTCACCCTGGCGTAGAGCCGCTCAAACCCGGAAGTTTTGCCCAGCTCAATTCGTCGAGCTTCGATTTTGTCGGCCAGGTCCTGAACTCGCTTGTTGCCCTTAACCCACTGCTCATCCCGGTCCTGTTGATAGATATTCCGGGTATTGGATCGGATCAGGTGCTGCTTCATTCGCCGCAGTTCGCTCTTGTCGTTGATGAAGCCAAGCAGGACCGATTCCAGGCGAGTCGTGCGGGTATAGTCCTTTTCATTGGGGTAAGGGGGAGAGGTAAAGACGACCGAGAACTTTCGGTCGCGGACAAGATGCGAGAGATCGCGCGCGTCGCCGTGAAGCACCGTGGCCTCCGTTTTCCCGCGCGGTCGCACCGTCTCCAGATCCCGGGCCATCCCAATTGTATTCGCGAGCCAGGATTGAATAACGGGAGCGTCCTCCTTGATCACCCCCACCCCGACTTCCGGCCCAAAATGCAGATTGCCGATGTCCTCAACCAGCGACTTTGCCAGCGCGAGCCGGCCGTATGCGGCGCAGCTTCGATCCACCGAGCCAATGATCAGGTCGCGCAGGATCAACGTCTTGTGCAGCGGGCGCGGGCTGATGGAGTTTTTCAACAGCAGCTTCATCTGTTCCGCGGGCAGGGTCCGCATCTCATACCGTTCGCGGCCGTCGTTTGAATCGAACAGCTCCACATCGGCGATTCCCTGGCGCTCGAATTCCCCGGACGCCGAATCGGCAATTTCGTTGGCCCAGGTGATCAGCTTCCCGGGGTTGATGGACCAGCTTGTTTTGACGGTGGAGGCGAAGTGGGCCATCGGATTCGCCTCGATTCCGATCGAAGCGATCCCCTGCTTCTTGCACTCGACGATCGTCGTGCCCGTGCCGCAAAAGGGGTCGAGCACCAATCCGGAGCCGTCGACGCCGAACTTCTCCAGATAACCACGAACCAGGTGCGGAGGAAACGACAGCACGAACCGATACCAGTCGTGAACCGACCGATCCGCCGCGTCGAGCTTGTTTATCTTTCCGTTCGTCTGCGTTAACATCGACGTTCCTTGGACCGACTCCGCCGGGCGGCACGATGCAGTAAACGTCATGAAACCAGAATCCGAACAGGGAGACAAGCTCACAAGCCGCCGCGCCAACGCCTCCGAGGGGATGGAGCCGTTCACCGCGCGGCTGCGCGAGGAAACGGCGCGCTGGGCGCGGACCTGGTGCTTGATCGACCTGCCGGCGCTGCGGCGCAACCTGCGGCGGGTTCACGAGCGTCTGGCGCCCGGCCGCCGGCTGATCGTTTCCGCCAAGAAGGACGGCTACGGTCATGGGCTGCTGGCCGTCGCCGGCGAGGTTGATCAGTTGCGCCAGTGGTCAGGCCGCGACATCACGCTCGGCCTGATGACGATCGAGGAGCCGATCGCGCTGCGCGAGGCGGGCTACGACGGCGATCTGCTGCTGTTCGCGACGCTGGCCGGCGAGGCGCTGGGCGAGGCCATTCGCCTCGATGCCGCCCTGACGATCACCGACCTGGAGGACGCGCGCGCGGCCGATGAAGCGGCCGGTCGGCTGGGCAAGCTCGCCCGCGTTCACCTGAAGGTCGATACCGGCATGGGGCGGCTGGGCCGGCGCGTCGAGGAACTCCCGAGCCAGATCGCGCGGATCCGCGCGCTGCCCAATCTCTCGCTGGAGTCGGTCTGGACCCACCTGGCCAATCCCAAGGGCGATCCGGAAAGCGCCCGGCGCCAGATTGAGCTGCTCGAGGGGTTGCGCCGCATGACCGGCCTGCTGGACCTGCCGGCGCACCTGGGCGGCTCCGACGCCGTCGCCCTGATCGACGGTCAGGCGGGGGGTGATTACGATTTCCGCGCCGGCATCTCGATCTACGGCGATTCCAGCCTGATCGCGGGACTGGAGCCCGTGATGACGTTTGTCTCGCACGTCATCTACCGCAAGCGCGTGCCGGCGGACTGGCCGATCTCGTACGGCCAGACGCACCGCACCGTGCGCGAGACCGAACTGGCGCTGATCGGCGCGGGCTATGGCAATGGGGTGCTGCGCACGCTCGGCAATCGCGGCCACGTGCTGCTCCGCGGGCGGCGCTGCCCGATCCTCGGTCGCATCTGCATGGACCAGTTCATGGTCGACGTGACGGAGTGCTGCGACGTTCAGGTGGGGGATGAAGCGGTGCTGTTCGGGCGGCAGGGGAGCGCGGTGCTGACGGCGGCCGAGGCGGCGCGCGCCGCCGGGACCGTCTCCTATGAACTGCTCTGCCTCGCCGGTCAGATCAACCCGCGGCGCTATCGCCACGCGGACTGAATGGAGATTTCGCCGGTCCGCGCGCGCGGCGGGCTGGCTTGAAATCAGCCGCCTGCGCCGGCGGCCGCTGACTGGGATAGATCAAGGCCGGAAGTTGCGCGCGAAACCAGGCGCCCGCGGTTCGTTCTGGATCTCCCGCAGAAACTGACCGTGGATCAGCCCGCCGTAGACCGTCAGATCGTGGGCCAGCATCCGGACCCGTTCGGCGACGACTTCGTCGATCAGCTCATCGTTGCCATCGAACACCGCATCGCCGTTGAAGCCGATGCCATAGGGCAGGCTCCAGCCGTAACACTGGCGCACCGCCGTGCGAAGCTGATCCTGCACCGTGAGCCCTTTCTCGTGGGAGGCGACGATGTAGGCGAACAGCTTGCCGGTGAACTCCTTCCAGAAGAAATCGAGGAAGTTCTTCATCGCCCCCGACATCGAGCCGTGGTAGTCGGGGGTGCCGAGGATGAACGCGTCGGCCCAGACGACGAGCTCGCGCACCTGCTGTTCGACCGGGTCGGCGCCGCGGCGCTCGGGGTTGAACATCGGCAGGGGCGTTTCCTCCAGGTTGAGCAGGCGGGTTTCGGCGCCGATCGCCGCGGCCTCCTCCAGCGCCAGCGCGACCAGCTTGCGCGTATGCGAGCGGCTGCGGAGGCTGCCGACCACGCCCAGTATCTTCGTCATCATCGACTCCCGTCATGGTGTCCAGGCGATCTCCGGAGCGGCGGCGGGTCGGGGGCGGGCAGGCGGCGGGAAATTGGCACGCCGACCGCGGCCGATCCTGTCCAGCGAGCGGTTCCAGACTCTCCATGGGCGGCTGACCCGGAGACTGCCGTCGCGCTCCCGTGCAACGCGGCAGGACCATTCTATAGTATCCGAAGGCCAGGCAAAAGCGAAGTGTTGGGGGAATTCAGCGATAAAAAGGATATAATGAAACATAAACGACATAAAGGATGCGAAGATGGCCGGCGCTGGAACAGAATCGCGGGGCTTCGTTGGTCCGGCGGCCCCCGCCCTTGATCCTTCACGCAGCTGAGAAGAGGTGGGATAAAAAAGAAGAACCATCGGTTTACCTGTGGTATTTGTTTT
>MVZB01000017.1 GCA_002068205.1 candidate division BRC1 bacterium ADurb.BinA292 | reverse complement strand
GGCGGCGAGCTTGATCGGCTGGGGGCCGTAGCCGGTTGCCCGCCACGATTGAACGGTGCGGCGAGACACCGCCAGGAGATCCGCCACTTGCTGCTCAGTGAGCAGACCAGGAAGCGTGCTATCAGAATCAGTCAGAGTCATAGAAGTCGCCCGCCCCTACTGGGATTCACCCAGGGCTGAAAGGGGCGGGCGAGGTATCGGCGCGGGCGCCGAAAAGAAAGCTCGTGAGTCTGGCCCAGCAATCGCCCCCGGTCAGCCTCCGGGTGATGTCATCGCGGCAGTTATAAGGCGAAACCAGAGGGGTTCCGGAAGGGTAAAAATGCAAAAACCGAAACCCTTTTTTTGAGGTTTCGGTTTGGTTTGAGGGGGTTTCGTTTCTGTCAGCGCGAGGGGTTTCGGTCTTTATTTTCAGGGGTTTTGCCGGATCTGTCGGGGAAGGAGAGTTTTCTGCTTCTTCTGAGCCGATAAATCCGACCGTTGACTGAGCACTTCGTCCGCCCCATCTTTCGGGCGATCTCGTTGAGGGACAGGTCGATGTTCATTGCCAACTTAATGAGTCGTTCATCTTGCTCCGGTGTCCATCTTCCGCCATTGGCGGAAGACAACGGCTTTTCCCTCTGTGCGGGCGTCGCCGGCTTGACTGCTTCCGGTTGCTTGTCATCAACCCAGACATAGCCCGCAAGCTCCATCTGAATCCTTCCCTCAAGGCGCCATGATTCTTCCATCGCGGGTGGCACGCGCGTGGCATCAAGAATCTTCTGTGCCGCAAGGTTTTGTTCCTCAAGCCTTCGCTTCAACTCTGCCTCAGCTTCAAGAAACCTTTTCAGTGGCCCCTTTACCCAAGCCATCGTCGCATCCCCTTTCTGCGTTCAATCCCCTTGTCTGGTGAATCGGCGGGCAGCCGGCAAGGGGAACCGGCCCGGCCAGGGGATCAGCCCAGCCGTTGCCCGCCAAAGTGGTTGGCTATCTCTTTGGGCTCGCCGCCTGCAACCCCTGTTCAATTTCTGTCACAGTCTTGCGTAGGTCCTCATAGGAGAAAGGCGAATAGGCATTCATTCCGATAGGGTTGATGGACATGTCCCGCACCGATCCAGATTGGACTAGGCCCGTCTCAAGTTCCGCTGCTCGGTGGGCCACGTCAGAGAGCGCCATTCGGACACAGTGCATGGCCGGCTCAAACGCTTCGTTCTCCTGATTGCGCAGAAGCAGGCCAATCAGGTCATTGATGCAGCCGACGTCGGCCACGACCGCGGAGATGGCGTCCGCGACCGGCTTTGCCGGCACGGTATCGCATCCCAGTTGGGCCTCGGCTCGATTATGCAGGATGTTTCGAAGTTCGCCCTCGCTCAGGTCGAGCGAGAGATCACAGACAGTTTTTTTCATTGGGGATCCCCCCTGTTTCCGCCGATACTCTCGGCAGCTCGCGACGATGGGTGATGCATCGAAGCGGGTCAGGCGTCCGCGCGCGGGTTTCTGCCGCCGCGGGCGCCGCTTCACATCGTTTCGTGTCTCGCCTCACCCCCTCTCGTGTCTTCGTTCTCTGCCGCCAGCTCGACCACCTTGGCCTTGCCCCGAGCCATCGCTTCGGCCAAGTGATTGCCGATAGCTTCGGCCGCGGCTTGCACCGGATCGGGCGCCAAGTTGGCGTAGCGCTCGGTTGTCCGGCCCGTGGCATGGCCCAGCAGCTTGCCCACCACGGGCAGGCCCAGCCCCAGCGCGGCCCCCACGCCGGCATAGACGTGTCTCAGATCATGCAGCCGAAGGTCGGGCAGGCTCGCCCGCTCCCGGATGCGATACCAGGGCTTTGTCAGGTTAATCAGCCGTTCCCCATGCTTGTGACCTTCGATGACATAAGGATTGCCCTCAGTTCGGATTTGAGCCAGCGCCGTCAGGATGTCCGCCGCGGCTCGGTTCAAGTGGATGACCTTGGCCCCGGTCTTGGATTCGGGCAACCGAAGCCTTCCAGTCTCCGCGTCCACGTGCGCCCATTTGAGCGTCAGGATTTCGTTTCGGCGCGCCCCGGTGAAGATCAGCAGCCGGATAGCCGCGATGGCCCAAGGGGAAGCCTCACCGGCCGCTTCAGTCTCCGCGATTGCATCGGCCAGCCGCGCCAGCTCATCGGCCGTCAGGTAGCGTTCGCGGGGTTTTTCCTTGAACAGCTTGATGCCGACGCATGGATTATCCGCCCCCCTGGGGAGCACGCCGTCTGCCCGCGCCGCGTTGAACATCGTCTTGAGCAGCACGAGGCACTTGTTGGCGTGCGCCGGCCCCCCGATCACGCGCTTGTATGCCCTGCCATTCCTCTCGCCGCCGGCCCCGCGACGTTTGCCCTTACGCTCCACCTCGCGTTTCTCGGCTATGGCCTTGTGAAGCCGCTTCACCCGCTCCCGGCTGATGGCATTCATGCGCATGGCCCCGAGCGCGGGCAGCAGGTGGAGTTCAAGCCGGCTCATATTCTCCTGCCAGGTACGCGCGCCCTGATGCAGTTTGGCGTCCGCCATGTAGTCAACCGCGTAGCGCCCAAAGGTCATCGCCTTGCGCGCCTCTTGACGCGCCCGGCTGGGATCTTCGCCAAGGCTCGCCCGGCTCAAGACCTCGCTGGCCCGAGTGCGGGCGGTTTCGACCTTGAATGTCTCAGGATGATAGACGCCCAGCTTCGGCTGGCGACGGTCGCCCGCCTCGGTGCGGTAGAAGGCGAAGAACACCTTCCGGCCATTCGGATAGATCCGCACCAGGAAGCCAGGGAGATCGGTGTCCCACACTTCAAAGCGCCCCGCGGGGTCCGGCTGAAGCCGCTCGACCAGCGCCTTTGTCAGCTTGGCCCTTTCCATGGGATTCCTCGCGAGTTTTCAGATAAACCATGACGGCGATTCTGGCTGTCATCTGGCTGTCACGAGGAATGATAATCAATCGCAAGCCTTGTTTTCAAGAGGCGACAAATCCCTTATTTTTCGGGGTTTCTCGTAACGGCTGAGAACCGCTGAAAGTAGGGAATCCACCTTGCCAAGGTGGATGTCGCCGGTTCGAGTCCGGTTTCCCGCTCCATCTAAGTTTTTCAGAATCAAAGCAGCGCAAAAAGAAGCCGCCGGGTCACGACCGGCGGCTTTTCTTCTGAGTCGCGCGTCGATACTTCGGCTGTTTAGCGGGGGCCGAGACGGAAGGTTCCGTCCGGGGAGCATGCGTTGAAAAACTCTGGAGTGTCTGCCGAATGGAGAAAATTTATCCGACAGGCCTCAGCAGTTCGCGTGCGCGCCAGGCGGCGCCGAACAGCGGCGCGCGCGGCTCCAGCACGACGTGGACCGGGATGCGCGCCATCATCTCGCTGAGCCGCCCCTTGTGATGGAATGCCTCCATGAACGGCCCCTCGCGCAGCCGCGGCAGGATCTTGGGGGCGATGCCGCCGCCCAGGTAGACGCCGCCGGTGGCCAGCACGGTCAGGGCCAGATCGCCCGCTTCGGCGCCGTAGATCCGCACGAACAGATCCAGGGCGCGCTCGCAGATCGGCGCGCGCCGTTCCAGCGCCGCCTGCGAGATCTCGGCCGACGCATCGCCCCGGCGCAGCCGTTCGGCGAGCCAGTCCGGCTCTTCCTCCCGTCCCGTGTCGCGCAGGAACTCATGGATCCGGACCAGGCCCGGGCCGCTCAGCAGGCGCTCGGTGCTGGTGCGGCCGATGCGGTCCATCATGTAGCGCAGCAGGTCGATTTCCTCGTCGCAGTTGGGGGAGAAATCGGCGTGGCCGCCTTCGGACGGCGAGGGGTAGTAGCGCCCGGCGTGGTGGAACAGCATCGATTCGCCCAGGCCGGTTCCCGCCGCGATGACGGCCTTATTGCCGCCGGGGAGCGGGTCCCCGGCATGGAGCACGGCCAGATCGCGCGGCCGGAGCGTCAGCACGCCGTAGGCGAGGGCGACCAGGTCGTTGATCAGATCGACGCGGTCGTGCCCGAACAGGCGTTCCAGGTCGCGCGCATCGGCCGGCCAGGGGACGTTGACCATCTGGGCGCGGCGGTCGATGACCGCGCCGGCCACGCCGAAACAGGCGGCCGCGACCGAGCCGACCGCGTCGCCGACGAGGCGGCGCGCAATATCCGCCAACCCGGCGACGTCGGCCGTCGCGTAGCTGGCCTCGGCAAGCGGGGTCAGCAGGTCGCCGTCGGGATCAAAGCAGGCGACGTTGACCTTCGTGCCGCCGACATCGCCGGCCAGGAGACAGGGTTTGCCGCTCATCGGGCCGTCCCAGGCAAGAATTCGTCCCTCACGCCAAACGGAAAGGACATCAGGGACTTAAGGGACATGAGAGACGGCGCTTTTGCAAGTGGCTTCGCCTTCGCTGGAAGCCCCGTGCCTAGCGCCGCTCGACGTCAATGGCGTCGCCCAGTCTGAGACCGGTCAGGCCGGCGGCCGAGCCCTGGTTGACGGCGATCTCCAGCGTGCCGGCCGAGCCCCAATAGGCCAGCGCCTGCACGTGGCGCACCTCGCCGAACGTGGTGCTGAGCGTATCGAGCCGCAGCGCCCCGGCATGGATCACAAAGCGGCCCGGTTCAAACCACGCACCGTGGGACCGGCGCCGGATGTTCGTCACCAGATTGCCGAATTGATCGATCAGCACGACCCGGCCGGTCAGCCGGTCGGCTTGCTCCGCCAGTTCGAAGAGCGGCAGGCGCAGCGGGTCGGCGACCGGCGGGCCGGCCTGAGCCGGATCGAACCCCAGCGCGAGCCGCGCCGCGGCGGGGGCGAACAGATCGCGCCCATGGAACGTCGAGCTGACGCGCTCGTTGCGGAATTCGGGGTTTTCGATCCGGTGCAGATCCAGATCGTCCGGCGCCAGACCCTCCAGCAACCCCGACAGCAGGCCGTTATCCGGGCCGGAAAAGAGCCACGGCCCGACGCGGCCGCAGAGGGCGCGCCGCTCGGTGCCGACGCCGGGGTCGACGACGCAGCAGAAAATCGTGCCAGCGGGGAACGACCCCGCCGCGCAGTGGAGCACGAACGCGCCGGGCAGGACCTGGTGCGGCGGGAGGCCGTGCGTCACGTCGACGAGATGGGCGTGCGGCGCGCGGCGCAGGATTTCGCCCTTCATCGCGCCGACATACCAGTCGCCAACACCGAAGTCGGTCAGCAGCGCGACGATGGGCGTCGCCGGGGGCGCAGCGGGCATCGATCGACTCCGGTGCGGACGCGGCCGGCCGCGGTTCAGCCGGCGACAATCCGCAGGGTCTGGCCTGTTTCAATCGTAACCGGTTCGGCGAACCGCAGCACGAGGCGCTTCCGTTCGGCCTGGGCCTGGGCCGGCACCTTCCGGCCCGCCAGCTCCACCTCGGCGGCGTCGGCCTTCAGGCCCACGGCGATCTCGGCCAGCACGAGCCGCCCGTCCTTGACTTCGACCTCGGCGGCGCCGCCGCGTTGGGCGGCCCGCTGGCGCAGCATGCCCCAGGCCGGGTCGATCGAAAAGAAGCAGGCGAAATCGTCGGCATAGACGCGCGGGGCGAACGCCAGCCGCCGCTCCGGCGCGCTGTACTGGAAGTCGGACAGCGCGAGCAGGAGCGAATACGACGCCAGCGCGCGGGCGTAGTGATTGCCGCACTCGAATTCGTTGAACGGGTTGCGGCGCTCGCCGGTGAAGCGGTCGCGCAGCCCCTTGACGATCGACAGCCCCTCGCGCAGCCGGCCCTCGTAGATCAGATGCGCGGCGACCTGATATTCGATCCCGGTCCAGACCTCGTCGCTGTAGACGAACGGCAGGCCGGGCCGTTCGCCGTGGGGCCATGTCGCCAGCAGCAGGCCCGCTTCGTCGCCGACGGCGTAGATCCGCTGCGGGTTGGCGTGCTCCACCAGCGTTTCGCGCCAGTTATAGCGGAAGATCGAATCCAGCGCGGACTTGACATGCTTCGGGTCGAACAGTTGACCCAACCCGACCACCCGCGCGAACCATTGCCCCAGCAGTTGGTCCGAGAGGCAACCCTTGCCGTACTGGTAGCGGGGGATTTCGGGTTTGTCCGGATCTTCGCCCTGCCAACCGAGAAGCGCGCGCTCGTGCGAGCTGGGCGCATCGGGCCGGATTTCCTGGATGTAATACTCGCCGTTGAACAGGTGCTGATCCATCCAGGCGCGCCCCTGCTCGCGCAGCCGGCGGTATTCCCGGGCCTTGTCGTGCTCGCCCAGGTGGCGCGCCATGATCTCGGCCGCGCGCAGCGCGCCGTGATACAGGCTGCCCATCATCGTGTTGGGGCCGTAGAACTCGATGTCGTAGGTGTTGTGCTGCACCCCCTCCATCACGCCGTCCTTGTCCTGATCCCAGAAGCGCCAGGCGTACTCCAGCGAACGGACGAGGCTGGGCCAGTGGCGGCGCAGCCAGTCGTCATCGCCAGTCTGCACCCACTCGCGATAGAACTTGAGCACGCCGCCCATCTGGCCGTCGGCGGCGGCATGGCCGGTCGCTTGGGGCGGCGTCCCCAGCGGCAGCGGCATGCGGAACACCATGTGGCCGTCCTCGCTCAGGCGGTGCTCGAAATCGGCCTCGCGCACGCTGCGTTCGAGCGCGGGGAACAGGAACGGGAGCGCCTGGGCATAGTTCCAGACGTGGGTGCAGGTCCCCTCGCAGCACCCCATGCCGGGGAAACAGCCCTCGAAACCGTAGAACGTGCCGTCCTCCAGCCGGATGCAGGTGGTCGACTTGAGGATCGAGATCTGCGAGCCGACGGCGTCCATGACGGCGGCCGGCAGCGTGGAGCCGTAGAGCGCCTCGGCAAACGCCCGCGTCTCGCGTTCCAGCCGCACGTGATGCTCGCCCAGGTAGCGCGCGACGGCGAGCGCATCGCGGTGGACCGTGGCGTAGTAATTGCGCCAGATCGGATACGGCGTGCAGTCGCCGCCCGGCCCGCACTCGCAGCGCTGCGCCCAGTTCATTTCGAACACCGGGTTGTGCCAGATGATCCAGACCGGCAGGCGGATGCTTGTCCCCGGCGCGATGCGGGCGTGCAGCGCGATCGAGCCGATGTCGGTGCCGCGGTCGTCGGGCTCGCGCACGGTCGGCTCGCGATTCTCCTGCAGGCGGCCCTGCGTCGCATGGTCCCAGAAGCGGTGGAAGGCATCGAACCAGCCCCCGCGCGTCCAGGCGGTCTGGTAGCTGACGTCCTTGTGCGGCGTCGCCAGCGCCATCGTGCCGTATCGCGGGCTGCCCGGCTTGTGGCGCCGCGTCGTCATGCTCAGCCCGCGGACGCCCGGTTCTTCGAAGACCTCGATCGTGCCGCCGCCGGGCTCGGGATGGCCGATCCGGTTTTCCAGATTGGCGATCAGCGTGACATCGACGGGGTCGGGCGTCGTGTTGCGCAGCTCGATGTTGAACAGCGCGGCGGGCAGGCCCGAGTCGTCGGCGTTGCGCGGAATAAATGGATTCCAGGCCTCGACACTGGCCGCGACGGGCATTTTCTCGTCGCGCAGGTCGACGCGGCCGAACGGGAACATGCCGATGAATTCACCCTGCCGGAAATGCGGCAGGCCCGCCCCGCTGAGCCGGTTCATGCCGAACCCATACGAGTGGTAGGCGTTGCCGCGGTTCGGCCCCATGAATTCGTTGCCCCCGACGGGGCCTTGCAGGACGCGCGTGATCGGCTCGTGGCCCGCCTGGCGTGCGTACAGCGTGAAAAACGTATACTGGAGTTCCAGTCCCTTGTCGGGCTTGTTGAAGATTTCGAAATCGCGGAGCTGGCCCCAGCCGCCGAACGAGATCGATCCCGTGCCGATCCCGCCGACCGGCATGGCAATCTCGTCGAGCTGCCGGCCGCGATAGACAATCGGCGCGCCGCGCTGAAGGAGTTTGCGCAGCGGCCAGCCCTTGGTCGTCTTGCCTGATTCGGTAACGGGATTCATGACATCTTCCTCGATTAAACGCTTCGTCTCCCTGCCGGCCGCACTCGCCTCCCGGCGAATGCGCCGCATGTACAGCAGATCCCTATACTCCGCGCCGCGCGAATCTGCAAACGGGAAAAGCTCGTCCGCGGCGCGTCCCGAGTGCACGCCGCGCGGTCCTTTCCGCCGCCGGCCGCCGTTGTTCGTCGTTCGCACGCGCCTCGGCGGGAAAAATCCAATGAAAATCAGCTGCTGAAACCCCGAAAAAATTAGCCCGCATTCATTTTATGTTGCTGCAAGGGTTCATAAGGGTCTCTAAGGGAATTCACGCGCCATGGCGGTCGGGATTATGATTGCCCCATCGAGCGCGAGCGGTTTCACGCCGCCCTCACCGACCCCGCCCACGGAGACCCGCCCCATGACCACCCGTCTCTCCCCCCGCCCGGAATTGCGCGAATTCGCGCCCCCCGCCGCGGATCGCTGGCGCGCGCCGTTCGGCGGCCGCCGGCTCAGCGACGCGATCACGCGCAGCGAGGGCTACGCCGGTCATGCCGACCCCTATTCGCTCTTCGAGGAGATGGAAGAGAAGGACCCGCACCTGTTCAGCCTGCTGCAGACGCGCAAGCTGGGCGTGCTGGCGCGGCCGCGAAAAATCGAGCCGGCGGGCGAGACCGAGCGGGACCGGAACGTCGCCCAGTGGATCGAGCGCGTGTTGCGCGCGGCGCCCGGCTTCGACCAGGCGCTGTTGCACCTGCTCGGCGCGCTGGCTCACGGCATCGCCATCCTGGAGATCCTGTGGGGCGTCGACGCGGCGGGACGGATCGTGCCGCGCGCGTTCAAACCGCGGGCGGCGCGGCGCTTCACTCGCGACGCCGACGGCGAGTGGCGCCTGCTGAGCGACCCCCTCGGCTGGAACCGGCCCGAAACGGCGCGGCCGCTGCCCCCGCGCAAGTTCCTCACCGCGCTCAGCGGCGCGAGCGACGAGGCCCCCTTCGGCCGCGGGCTGTGCGAAAAAGTCTACTGGTTGTGGTGGTTCAAGAAGCACAATTTGAAATTCTGGCTGATTTACAATGAAAAATTCGGCGCGCCGGCCATCGTGGCCCAGCACCGCGCCGGACTCAACCCCGCCGAACGCGAGCGCCTGCTCGAGGTGATCGACGCCCTGCAGACCGACGCCGGCGTCATCGTCCCCGAAGGCATCACGCTGAGCCTGCTCGAGGCGACGCGCGCCGGCGGCGGCGACAGCTACCGCATGCTGGCGCAGTGGTGCAACGACGAAATGGCGCGCGCGATCCTGGGCCAGACGCTCACCTCCGGCGAGGGCGAGCGGGCCGGCTCGCTGGCCCTCGGCCGCGTCCACGACGCCGTCCGCCGCGATTACCAGCGCGCCGATGCCTGGCTGCTGATGGACGTGGTCAACGCACAGCTTGTGCGCTGGCTGGTCGATCTGAACTTCGGCGAGCATGTGCCCGCGCCGCGCTGGGCGATCGATCTGTCGCCCGAGCTCGACCTGGAGCGCGAGGTGGCGATCGACCGCCAACTCCTCCAGATGGGCGTCCCCCTGCCGCTCCGATATTTCCACGAGAAATATGGCCGGCCCGCGCCGGTGGGCGAAGCCCCCCGGCTGCAATACGACGACAGCAACCTGTTCCAGTACCATCTGCAATTCGGGATCCTGACGATCAACGAAGTGCGCGTCAAGCTCGGCCTGCCGCCGGTCCCCTGGGGGGACGCGCCGACCTCGCCGGTGGACGTGCGAGCCCGCCCGCCGATCCCCCGCGGTTCCACCGGCGAGGACCCGCCCGAACGCGAATTCGAAGAGGAAGTCGGAAAAGCCAATGAAAAGTAAAGCCGGTTCACATCCATCCGGCATGGGGCAAGGATCAATAACGGTACTTGATCAACCAACAAATGTAATAGATGGAACCGACGTTGGATAAGAACCGGACCGCGAATGCCACGACAGGCCACGAAAGGAGAACGAGCCATGCACGATCAATTGGAACTGGAGGTCTTCCGCGCGGGCGATTACGGCGCCAAGGGCGTCTGGGACGAAGCCGCCCTCGAGCGCCTCGCGGCGGACTACGACCCCGCGCTGCACGAGGCGCCGGTGACGCTTGACCACGCGCAGGCGGGCCCCGCCCTGGGCTGGGTTGCGTCGGTCCGTCGCGTCGGCGACCGGCTGATCGCCCGCCTGCGCGGGCTCAATCGGCGGCTGCTGGAGCTGATCCGCCGCGGCGCGTTCCGCAAGCGGTCGATCGAGCTCTATACCGCGCTGCGCGAGACCGGCCGGCCCTATCTGCGCGCGGTCAGCTTCCTCGGCGCGGCAGCCCCGGAGGTCAAGGGCTTGACCGATCCCCTTCCCGCCGGCCAGGCCGGTCCACTGTTCGCCGAGACCGGCGACGACGCGGGCGCCGGCGACGGCGTGGTGCTGTTCGACGATTGCCGTCCGCCCGCCGCGCTGCCGACCGAAAAGCCAATGGAAAATACGGAGGCAACGGTCCACCCCGCGCCGGCGCCGGCCGGCCCGCAGATCCCGACGTGGCCGGCCTTCGCCGAGATCGCCGCGAACCTGCGTGAACACGGCCAATGGCAGCCGTCATGGATCGACGCCGACTTGGCGGCCTTCTATGAGGCGCTGGCGGCGCTCGGGACCGTTCAGCTC
The DNA here is from genome assembly GCA_002068205.1 of candidate division BRC1 bacterium ADurb.BinA292. Taxonomy (GTDB): domain Bacteria; phylum Sumerlaeota; class Sumerlaeia; order MVZB01; family MVZB01; genus MVZB01. The sequence goes on along the minus strand of MVZB01000017.1, from coordinate 13,438 downwards.
TCCGGCGACCGGACGGTCGCGCCCGCCCTCTGGTTCGCGGAGTTCCTCCAGGCGTTGCCGCCGGTGGTGATGCTGAGCGAAGCGGCGCCGGCCGCGTTCGAGCTCCACGCACCGCTGGCCGGCATCCCGACCGGCGCGCCGGTGGCGCCTGCTTCGATCGCCCTGCACCGCAAGGCGCTCGCCTGGCAGGCGGCGCACCCCGGCACGCCGTATGGCGACGCGCTGCGCCGCTGCGCCGCCGCCGGCTAGGCCGCGCAGCGGTCTCAGCCGCCCGGTTTTCACTAACGACAATTCATTACCAATTCCAAAATGGGAGGAAACCCATCATGGCCAGCTACATCCTTGACAAGGCTTACGCCGCCGCCGACGACGACGGCATCGGCGCCTGTCGCGTCGTCGTCCAGGGAGACAATCCCGGCGAGGCGAAACTGCCGACCGAGGCGAACGCCGGCGCCATCCTGGGCGTCTCGGTGCACAGCCAGCCGCTGCGGGGGGCGAACATCGCCGTGCGCAAGGCCGGCATCGCGCGCGTCCTGGCGGCGGCGCCGATCCGCGTCGGTGAGCCCGTCAACATCGCCGACACCAGCGGCCGCGTGAAAGAGGTCGATGAAGACACCGGGGCGAAGGTGAACTGCCTGGGGTTCGCCGAGACCGCCGCCGACAACGAGAACGACCTCGTCGAGGTCTTCATCGCGCTGCACGAACGCACTATTTGAGCGTCCGCCGCGCTCAATCCCTCACCTCTCTGAAGCAAAGGAGTGACCGCCATGCCCGAAGTGCACGAAGTCCACATCGACGCGGCGCTGACCAATCTCTCGGTCGCCTACCGCAACCCCGCCTTCATCGCCGACGACCTGGCGCCGGTCGTGCCGGTCCGCAAGCAGTCCGACCGGTATTTCGTCCTCGACCCGGACCGCGAGGCGTTCCGCTCGAGCGACGACCGGCGCGCTCCCGGCGCCGAAGCCCACGAGGTCGGCTTCGCCCTCTCCAGCGAAAGCTACTACTGCGAGGATCACGCGCTGGCTTCGGTGATCCCCGACGAGGAACGGGAGAACGCCGATCCGGTGATCCAGCCCAACATCGACCGGACCGAGTTCCTGCGCGTCAAGATCGACCTCAACAAGGAGCTCGAACTGGCCGGCCTGCTGACCGACCCCACGCTGATTACGCAGAACGAAACGCTCGCCGACGAGACGCAGTGGTCGGACCCCGACTCCGATCCGCTGGCGGCCGTGGAGGCGGCCAAGGCGACCGTGATGGCCGCCGTGCAGGCCCTGCCCAACGTGCTCGTGCTGCCGTACCCGGTCTACGCGCAACTGCGGTTGCACCCGAAGGTGGTCGAGCGGGTGGTTCATGGGTCGGTCGGCGCGGTCAACGCGGACCTGCTGGCGCAGATCTTCGATGTCGAGCGCGTCCTGGTGGCGCGGGCCTTCCGCAACACCGCCGCCCCCGGCCAGCCGCCGGAAATGAGCTACGTCTGGGGCAACGACGCCCTGCTGGCCTATGTCCCCGCGCGGCCGGCGCTCAAGCAGGTCGCCCTGGCCTACACCTTCGCCTGGACCGGCGCGCCCGGCGCGCTCAGCGGCCACCGCGTCGAGCTGTGGCGCGAGGAGAAGCGCAAGGCCGACGTCGTCCGCGTGCAGCGCTATTACGATCAGCGCGTCATCGCGCCCGACGCGGCGTTCCTGTGGAAGGAGGCCGTTGCCTGATGCCGCAGGCCCCGGGGTTTGCCCGCCGGACCCCGGGGCTTCCTTTCCGTCCGAAATTCCAATGAAAAAGGGGAATGCGAGATGGCTTACGCAACGTTGAACGAGCTGGCCGACCGGCTGGGGCCGGAACTGTTGCTGCTGGTGGCCGACGACGACGGCGACGGCGCCGCGGATGAACCGGTCATCGAGGCGGCGCTGACCGACGCGGCGGGCGAGATCGATCGCGCGCTCGCCGGGCGCTACGCCACGCCCGTGGCCGACCCGCCCGATCTGCTCCGCCGCTGGTGCATCGACCTGGCGATCGAACGGCTCTTTGTGCGCCACCGCGACGCCCTGCCGGCCGAGCATGCCGCGCTGGCGGCGCTGGCGCGGCGGGCGCTGGCGGCCATCGCCGACGGCCTCGCCGGCCTGGCCGGGGCGCGCCCGCTCGCGCGCGACCATGCCGCCGCCGGCACGCACGGCGGCGAGGGGCGGGTCTTCGACGCCGATTCGCTCGCCGATTTCTAACCCCGAAAGGAACAGGCCATGACCGTCGGAGTCTTCACGACCGGCCGCGCGGCGGAAACCCTTCTGCCGGCGGCCGTGGAACCGGGCTCGATTCACATCGCGGTGGCCGCGCACGAATTCGCGCCCGGCGACCTGCTGTTCGCCGCCGATGACGCCGGGAACCACGCCCAGTGGCTCGGGCGGGTTTCCACCCGCGGGCCGGATTCCCTGACCGTCACGCGGCCGCCGTCGCTCGCGCTCGCGCCGGGGATGGTCCTCTTCCGGCCCCGCGCCGGCTTTCTGCTGGATCAGGGGTCGGTCCAGCTCGTTTCGATCGCCGTCGATCCGGGAATCGCTGTGGAATGGACCCGCGATGGCGCACCGCACGCGGCCGTCCTGGCCGAGCCGGCGACTCGGGTCCGCCTGGTCCTCGCCGGCGTGTCGCCCCGCAGGGCCGCCGATTTCGTCCTCTGGTTGGGCGAGCACGCCGGCTGGGGGCTTTCCGCGTTCACGCTGGTCGGCGCCGACGCGCAGCCCGTCGCGCTGCAGCTTTCCGGCGAGCCGCTGGAGCAATCGGCGCGCGGCGGCAGCCGCTGCCGGCTGGCGCTGCCGGCGATCCTGCTCGCGAAGGATGCCGTGCGATGAGACCCGCCGCGCCTCTTGTAGTTGAACGCAGCGCGCACCCACGCCAGCGCCCGGTCTGGCTCCTGGAAATCGAAACGCCCGGCGGGGCGTGGCGCGGCGCCAGCCGGCCGGTGTCGGTCGGCGCCGCGCCGTGGCCCTGCCGCCTGGGCCGGGTTCAGTTCCGCGAGCGACTGCCCGAAACCGGCCCGCCGGGCGGGTGGATTGCGACTGATGCGGAAGTGGACGTGATCGAGACCACGACCACGGCCGGCGGTCTGCGCGCGGCGGCGGCGCCGGCGGCGCTCCTTGGGGCGCGGGCCGTGCTCGCGCTGGCCTGGCTTGACCCCGAGGCGCCGCCGGACTTCAGCCTCAATCCGGGCGATCGCGTCACGCTGCTGCGGGGCGTCGTCGTCGAATTTCAAGTCCAGCCCGCCAGCCTCCGCGTGCGGCTCGCCGATCCGCTGCACGCGCTGGCGAGCCGACCCGTGGGCCGCCTGCTGCACGCCGCGCTGGCGGGGGGCGAGGGCCCCGCCGTCGGTCGCCCGCTGCCGTGGATCTTCGGCCGGGCAAGCCGGGCGGAACTGCTGCCGCTGCGGACCGGCGTCGCCACGCGCCTGGCGGCCGACCTGGCCGCCGACGCCACGATCGTCGCCGTCGAGTCGCTCGATGGTTTCCCGCCCGCGGGCTACGCCCAGGTGGGGGGCGAACTGATTCTCTATCACGCGGTCTCGACCGGCGGCCAAACGCTGGGCCACGCCGGATCGCCGGTCACCCGCGAGGGGGCGCATGCCTGGACCGCCGGAACCGAAGTGCGGCTGCGCCCGCCCGAAGGCTTCGTCTTCCTGGCCGCCGACCATCCCTGCCATGCGGTCACGATGGTGTTCGGCGACGACCGGCCGGCGCCGGCCGGCGACTGGACCGCCGACGACTGGGACCTGGGCGGCGTCGCGGCGCAGGCCGTGCGGCTCTCGCGCTGGCCGACTGATCCGGCGGGGTGGTTTGCTCGCCGGATCTGCGCCGCCGTCGAGGGGCTGGAACTTCCCGACGGAACCCTGATGGAAAATCCCGCCGACGTGATCCAGTGCCTGCTGACCCATCCCCGGCTGCTGGGGTTGGACGCGAGCCGGCTCGACCTGGCGAGTTTTGCCGGCGAGCAGGCGCGCCTGGCGGCGGCGGGGTATCGTTATGCCCGCCGGCTGACCGGCGCCGAGACGCTGAGCGCGCTGATCGCCCAGGCCGCGGCCGAATCCGCCTTGTTGGTCGGCGGCGAGCCGATCCGGCTGCTGCGGCTGGAGCCGACGCCCCGCACCGAAGACGCCGAACTGCATCTCCATGACGCCTCGGTCGTCGACCCGCGCGGCCGACGGGGCCGGGCGACGAGTCACCTGCGGATCGCGCCGGCGGGCGGCGCGGGCCTGACGCCGACGGTGATCGAGCTGATCGGGAAGGCGGCGGACGGCCTGCAACCGGCCAGCTTCTCGCTGCCGGCCGGCGCCGCCCCGGCCGGGGCAATCCCGAAGCGGATTTCTTTCCATTGGCTTTCGTTTGAAGCGACCGACGCCGTGGCGGAAGTCGCCGAGGTCATCGGCGCGCGGCTCGCCGCGCCGCGAATCGCCATCGACCGGATCGCCGCGCCCCGCGCGCTGCTGAGCTCGACCGGCGCCGCCGTCCTTGTCACCGACGCGGCGCTCGGCCTGGATGCGCTGGTCGGCTGGATCGAGGATGTGACCTGCGTCGACTTTGAGGTTTACGTGCGCATCCACGCGGTCGGAACGGCCGCGGCGACCTGAAACGCATGGCCGCCGTCTGCAATTACACCCGGAAGGAGAACGAGCATGGGCTGGCTGGAGGAATTCCGCGCGGAGACCGCCCCGGTCATTGCCGAGCCGTTCTTTCGCTGTCTGGCCGAGGCGATCGCGGTGGTCGAATCGGCGCATGGCGAACAGATCATCGCCGGGCCCGAGGGCTTCAATGAAATCGGCTACAAGGCGCTGGCCAATCATCCCCACGCCGTGCGCGAAACGCTGGAGGCGGGTCCGCGCGGCGAACTGAAGCGCGCCCAGGCGAGCTTTCGCCTCTTCCGCAACCGGCGCGAGCAGGCGCAGGCGCTGCTCTGGCTGCTGCGCTCCTCGCAGTTTTACGAAAGCGCCCGGCTGCTGTTCATCCTCTGTTTCTACGCGGCCTACGCGCCGGGCCGGCGGGCTGGGGCGGTCGCGCTGTTGCGCGTCTTCAACGAGATCGCCGCCGGCGGGGCGCATCGCGGCGTGCGGCCGTTCACGCTGCTGACGCCGGAGATAGACGCGGGAGCGCGCGCGCTGAACCACGCCGCCGCCCGCCGCGCCGTGCGCCTGTTCGGCGAGCTCACCGCCGCCCGCCGCGCCGACGACTGATGGGAAGGGGACCGGCCATGGACGACCAGCTCCTGCGCCAGCTTAACCAGCGGCTCGACGAGCACCACGCACACCTGCGCGAGCGGCTCGACGACCTGCGCCGCGAGATGCAGACGCTCTACGGCACGATCGTCGCCCGGCTCGATGCGCACGAAACTTACCATCGCCAGTGTGAGCATCGCTGGGGCCTGCCGCGGCTGGCGCAGCGCCATCCGTTCCGGCTCGCGCTGATCGCGTTCAGCGTCGCGTGGCTCATGGCCGCGGCCGCGCCCGAATCGCTGCAATGGCTCACGCGGCTGGCGCTGGACTGGCTCCGGTCGCTGCGGGGGTGAGGGAACCTGGTCGCTGCCGACGCCCGGCCGCGGATTCAAAATCCGTCGGATCCGTCGGATCCGATCGATCCGACGGATGACGAGCACGAGGCGATCACGAGGATGAGGACGAGGGACGAACAGGGTTTGTTCGCCAGCAGGGCTCACCTGACGGGCGTATAGCCCCCCTCCACGCCGCAGGGCGAGTAGACGATCTGCCACAGCTGATTGACGCGCGCGCGGAAGCCGCCGGCGCAGCTCTTCAGATAAAATTCCCACATGCGGTGGAAGCGGTCGCCATACTGCTCGCGGAAGCGCGGCCAATTATCATTGAAATTGTCGAACCACGCCATCAGCGTCCTGTCGTAATACGGGCCGAAGTTATGCCAGTCCTCCATCACGAACAGCCCCTCGGCGGCCGTCGCGATCTGCCGTGCCGAGGGCAGCATCGCATTGGGGAAGATGTAGCGGTCGATCCACGGATCGATGCAGCTTTCCGAGCGATTGCCACCGATCGTATGGAGCAGCAGCAGCCCTTCGCGCTTGAGGCAGCGGCGGGCGACCTCGAAAAACAACCGGTAGTTGCGATGCCCGACGTGCTCGAACATGCCCACCGAAACGATTTTGTCGAACGGTTCACGCAGGTCGCGATAGTCCTGCAGCCGGATCTCGACGGGCAGTCCGGCGCAGCGTGCGCGCGCCAGCTCGGCCTGGCGTTCCGAGATCGTCACGCCGACGGCCTCCACGCCGAACCGCTCGGCGGCGAAGCGCAGCAGCCCGCCCCAGCCGCAGCCGATGTCCAGCAGCCGTTCGCCCGCCTTGAGCGCCAGCTTGCGGCCGATCAGCTCGAGCTTGGCCTCCTGCGCCGCCGCCAGGTTTTCCGCCTCCTTCCAGTAGCCGCAACTGTACTGCATGTACGGGTCGAGCATGGCGGCATAAAAATCATTGCCCAGGTCGTAATGGCGCCGGGCGACCTCGCGCGACCGCGTCCTGGTCTGGCGGTTCGCGACGCGGGCCCAGAGGACCGTCGCCGCGTTGCGCAGGTTGCGCTGCACGCGGCGCGAGAGATCGAGCCGCAGGATCCGCGCGATCAATTCGTCCAGCGCCGCGCAGTCCCACCAGCGGTCCATGTAGGATTCGCCCAGGCCGATGGAGCCCTCGGCCAGGACGCGGTTGAAGAATCGCGGGTCGTGAACCTGGATGTCCCACGGCCGGCCGCCGTCGATGCGGACGTCGGCCCGCTCCAGAATCGCATCGATGAGCGCGCGCCCGCGCGGGATGCGCCCCGCGGGGGCCTGCGTCAATTCGCCTGTCAGCATGGTCTCTCCGCCTCCTGCAACTGATACCGATCGGGGGCAGCCGGGATCCTCGCCAAAGGGATCGGAGGAAGAAGGCGCGCCGCCGGCGAGCGCGTCGCCGGGAAGAGCTCGACTCCGCCCGATCAAGAGAGGCTCCAATTATCAGCCGCCACCGCCCGACTCTGCAAACAAAAGACGAGCCAGCCAAACCGGCGAACGACAATCAGCTTACCCACCCCGGTAATGAGAGAAACAGGCCGTAAGATGGAGATATGCGAAAATGGTACGGAGGCCGGCGCCGCGCAGGTCATGGGCTCACCCGGCGCGGGCCAGGCCGGCGGAAACGCAAAGGGCTGCGGCTTTCGCTATTCCGCGTTCAGCACTTGCTCGTAGCGCGCGCGGAAGCGCCGCTGCCAGTCGATTTCAAGCTGGCTCGCTTCGCGCGGGCTCGCCTGGTAGCGCCGCGCCAGGTCCAGCGCCTCTTCCTCCGAAAAAGGGACGGCGTTGAATTGCCGCCGCAGCGGCGCGTCGGCCGGCAGCGTCATCACCTTGCGCCAGGCCTGGCGCAGCAGCTCGCTGTTGCGCAGGAACGCCGCCATGAACAGCGGACCGAGCAGCGGCGAGCGGCGCGTGGAGAGATCCATGTCGAGGTTGAACGTCGTCTCCGAGGCATACGGATTGAAGTCGATCAGCCGCTGGTCGGCGGGATGCTCATACGCCGCCGGCAGAATCGGCATCCGCCAGAGCCCGTGCTCGGCAGGCCCGCCCGGCGCGCCGGGCTTGAGCAGCCAGAGCGACTGGCCCGGCTTGGTCAGGACAAACTCCATGAATGCCTCCGCGGCGGCCGGGTTGGGTCCGCCGCGCAGCATGCAGATCGGGTCGGGCGTCAGCGCCGTGGCGTTGACCGGGCTGACATAGCCCAGCACCTCCGCGCCGGTCGATTCGATCTGGCTGAAGGCATAGAAATCGATCGACATGCCGGCGGCGGCGCTGCCCTGCGCCACTTCGCTCGGCACATTGGAGGCGCTGTCGGTGAATTCGCGCGTGTTCCCGGCAATTTCCATCAGCAGGGCCCAGCCATCCGCCCAGCCGTGTTTCTGCAGAATGACTTCGAACGCCACCCGCGCGCTGCCCGACTTGGAGGGATCGGCCAGCACGATGTGGCCGAACAGCGCCGGGTTGCTCAGATCCGACCACGTCGCCGGCGCCGCGACGCCCAGCGTCCGCAGCACCTCCTTGTTGTAGATGATCCCGAAGCTGGAGAGGACGGCGCCGTACCAATGGCCGTCGGGATCATACAGCCGCACGCCGGCGATCTCGGCCGGCAGGCTGTCGAGCACCGGCTGGGGGAGCGCGGCGGCGGTCGTCGCGCCGGCGGCCTTGAGCTGCTCCATCGCCTCAATGCCGCCCCCCCAGACCAGGTCGACGCCCATCCCGTCGTCCTTGTCGTCGAGGGCCTGGTAGGCGCCGGCGATGGCCTCGACCATCTGATACGTCCCGCCGCGATCCTGCCATTCGAATTCGACGGCCGGCGCGTCGGTGCGGCGCTCGGCGTACCAGCGCTGGAAGCCGCGTTCAAACTCCTGGCGGATGAACTCGTTGTGCGGCGAGACGATCACCAGGCGGGTCGCTTCTGCCGTCGGCCGGGGCGTAGCCGTGCCGCCCGTGGGCGCCGCCGCGGTCGATGTTCCCGGCTCGGTTCGGGGGCCGCAGCCCAGGAGGATCAGGGCCGGCAGGAGCGCCGCCAGGGCGATCCAGCGGCCGGCGCGAAAGGCGGCTCCGGCGCGTCGGCGCCGCGCGTCTGTCACAGGCTTGGAAATCGGCATGGGGACCCCTTTCCGCGGGGGGAATGCCGGCGATTCCCCCGATTGTTCCGCCGCGGCGGCGCGGCGTCAATCTTCAGCCGGCAGGAGCATGACATGCTCCGGCGCGACGTGCCAGCGGACGCGGGCGCCTTCCGCGAGGACTTCTTCCCCCGCATTGAGTTCGAGCGCCGCCAGCGCCCGCGGCTCGCCGCCCTCGGTCGCCAGGTCATACTGCGTCACCTCGCCGAGGTAGGACACAGCAGTCACCCGCGCCTCGAAGACATTGACCTCGGCCGCGTGGCGGCGGCTCAGCGCCTCGGGGCGGATGCCGAGCAGCACCTCGCCCGCGGGCGGCGCGCCGTCGGCGCGGGCGTGCAGCGGCCCGACCGGCGTCGCGACGACCACGCGATCACCGGCTGCCGCGCCCGTCAACCGCCCGCGCAGAAAGTTGGTGTGACCCAGAAAATCCGCCACGAACCGGTTGACCGGATGGTGATACAGCCGGCGCGGGGGGCCGAGCTGTTCGATCTGTCCCGCGCGCATCACCGCGATGCGGTCGGCGATCGCCAGCGCCTCCTTCTGGTCGTGCGTGACGTAAATCGCCGTCAGCCCGCTCGCCTTGCAGATGCGGCGGATCTCGCCGCGCATCTCGGCGCGCAGCTTCGCATCCAGGTTCGACAGCGGTTCATCAAGCAGCAGGCAGGCCGGCCGGATCACCAGCGCACGGGCCAGCGCCACGCGCTGCTGCTGGCCGCCCGAAAGCTGGTTCGGTTTCTTTTCGGCCTGGTCGGCGATGCGCACGATCGCCAGGGCCTCGTCGACGCGCGCGTCGCGTTCGGCGCGCGGCAACGCTTGCAACCGGAGCCCGAACGCCACGTTCTCGCGCACGGTCAGATGCGGCCACAGCGCGTAGGACTGGAAGACCATGCCCGTGTTGCGCGCCTGGGGGGGCATGCGCGTGGCGTCGCGCCCGCCGATCTCGATCCGCCCCGCGTCGGGCGGGACGAAGCCGGCGATCGCGCGCAGCAGCGTCGTCTTGCCGCAGCCCGACGGCCCCAGCAGGAAGAACAGCTCCCCCGCCTCGACCGCAAGCGAGACGCCGTCCAGCGCCCGCAGCGCGCCATACTGCTTGACGAGGTTTTCGACGCGAACCGGCTGCACCGCGCACCTCCCGCGCGCCATTCCAGCAGATGCCCGCGCCGTTGGAAAGGAAGGTTTTTATGAACCGGGGGGTTCATGTTTCGAGGGCCGAGGACGAGGGACGAGGGACGAGAGCCGAGAGCCGAATTTGGAAAAGGTCTTTAGGGAGGGCGAGGGACAAGCTCCGTATTCAACACGAAATCCGTCGGATCCGACCGATCCGACGGATTTCCATGAGGCAATCGTTAACGAACCGGCCGTCGCGGGGCGGAGGCGGCGCGCGCGTTCAGCCGCCCAGCAGTTCGTTCACCTTCCGCATCACGGCGAAGGCATCGGCGACATACAGCACATCGGCCTTGCCGCGCGCCCACCCGCAGTTCGGGTCCAGGTTGATCGCCCGGCGCTCGTTGATGAAACGCCAGCCGACGACGTGCGGCTCCTCGCCGTGGCAGCAGGTGGCCAAGCCTTTCGGGTGGCGGGGGGTCGCGCCGGTCTGGCCGACCTGGTTCAGGTGCGTCAGGAACGGGAGGACCGGTTGTCCCTCGCCGCCGACGTCGACGAGCGACTTGCTGCCGCCGAGCGACGCCTGCGTCCGGTCGAGAAAGCCGAGAATCAGTTGCGCCGCTTGCTCCACGTGCGACTGGCCGTCGCGCTGGGGCTTCGTCCAGCCGGCGCCGGCGACGAACAGCAACTCGGCATCGGGGCGGACGGTCTGGCCGGCGCCGGGCGGCGCCTGGACGCCCTCGACGCGGGTCCGCTGGAGCGACTCGGGCAGGTCGACCGCGATCCGTTCGACGCGCGTGGGCGCCGCGTCGCCGTCAAATGCCGGCATCGTGCCCGGCGCGACCGTCAGCAGCCAGGGACGCGTCGTCCGTGTCAGCGTCGCCTCGATCCGCTGGCGATAGAACCAGCGATCGACGACAAGTTGGCCGTCGTGGACTGCGAGACCGGTGATCTGTGTATCGACGCGGCCGTTCAGACGCTGGGCCAGACCGGCGATGAACCGGCTGACGCGGCTGACGGCGGGCGCGAAGACGAGCGTCGGCCGCGCGGCGCGGGCGATCGCCTCGGCCGCGGCGCTGTCGGTTGCGTAGCGCGAAATGCCGAACGCGCTCCCCTCGACGAGATACAGTGCGGCGCAACCGGCGGCGGCGGCGGTCCGGCTGCCCGGCTCGCAGTGCTCGCCGATGAGCCCGGCGCAAAACTCCGCGCCGAGCTCCGCGGCGGCCTGGCGCGCAATCGCCAGCGTTTCACGCGCCGTCTTTCCCAGCGACCCATCGGGCTCGATGCAGGCCAGAAACAAAACGTTTTCCATTACTTATACCCTTTTTCCAATACAATTTCATCCAGGTTCGAGGCGGATGGCTCCGCCCGACTCAACCACGAATCCAGGCAACAATTTCGCGAGCAATTTCGTCGACCGGCATGTCTTTCACGATGCGCGTTTCACGGCGCCGGCGCGGCGCCTGCGCGCAGCAATACCTCAGGCCGTCCATGCCGAGTTGCGCGGGCCGGGCCTTCTGCAGGGCGGGCATGACGCCGCGCATGTTTTGCATCCCGATCTGCGGGTTGTTCGGCGGTTCGGGGCGATTGCCCGTGGCCCAGCCGAGCAGGACGGGCGGGCCGGCGCAGAGCGAAACCTGATTCAGTCCGCCGTCGGCGCGTTCGACAACGCGCAGCGCGCCGTCGGGCTGGACCGCGAGCTCATCGACGCCCTGAAACTGGTCGACGATCCCGAGGTGTTCGCCCACCATCTGCAGCACGGCGCCGGCGCCGCGGCTCGCCGACGCCCAGCCGCCGCACAAGACCAGCCGGGCGCGATCCAGCCCGTCGATGGCCGCGATGGCGTCGGCGAGCGCTTCGGCCGTTGCCGCCGCGTCCACGAAACCTCCGGCCGGACCGTCCAGTGCCACCAGTTGCAGCACGACCTTCTGGCCGATCGTCATCATCACCTGCTGCAGTTTTGCCCGGGGGCCGATGCTGACCAGCCACAGGCGGCTGCCGGGAACCGACTGGACCAGGTGCGCCGCCTCATAAAGCGCGTGCGCGGCCCACGGGTCGAACACCGCCGGCAGGATCATTTCGTTTTTCAATTCCGGGCCGTTGGGTCCCGTCACCGGCTCCAGGGGGTGCAACGGATCGGGAACAACGCTCCCGCAGACGACGACATGGTATCCACTCACGAATAAGTCTCCTGTTAAGAATCTGGATCATTAAAAACACGAAAAAACTCGAAATCTGCATTCATTGAACGATGCGGCGATGCGTCATAATGGACTCGGGTCAGCGCCCTGCAACGGCGCAACGGCACATTGCCTTTGAGTATTAAAAATGGAATTTTCCCGTTTTCTTTCGCGCTTTTCGTATCTTTCGTGATCCCTGCTTAATTTTCCGCGCTGTGCAGGCCGCCGGCGCCGGCGCGAAAGACCAGCAAACCGCGGTGCGGATCCTCGGGGAAGGATTGCGAACAGTTCCACAGGCAGGCGCCGCAGTGGACGCATTTCTCGCGGTCAAACAGCGGCGCCCCGCCGCCGGGGTTGGGCGTGATCGCCTGGCCCGAGCAGATTTCCACGCAGACCGGTGCGCCGCACTCCGCGCACAGTTCCGGAAAAGGAAACACGACGTGATCCGCATAGCCGGCCGGCGCCTGCACCTTGCCGCCGAGCAGCAGCGCGTCCTGGTGCGAGACGAGGAGCCGCCCGTCATATTCCACCGGCGGCCAGCCGGCGGCGTCCATCAAGGCGTCGTGCAGCGGCCGGCCCGACGCGCGGCACTCGCGGCGGATGCGGGCGATCCGGTCGGGCGGGATGCGGCCGGCGTGGAATTCCTCCAGCGCGGCAATCCCCTCGTGCGGCGGCACGGACCGCCCGGGCCAGGCCAGCCGGCCGCGGGTCAGCCCGGTCAGCGCCATGCCGAGCAAGCCGGGAATGAATCCGCGCTGGAAGCCGTCGCGCGCGCGTTCGGCGATGCGCGATTCTTCGTCGACCCAGCTTCGCCGCCGGCGCGCGACATACGCCGCTTCCAGATTGGCGCGCGTGCACTCCTTGCCCGCCCGCCACAGCTCGGCGACGGCCTCGGCCAGTTGGCAGCCGGTGGCCCATGCCTCATCGACGCCCGAGCCGGTGAGCACGTTGGTCGACCCGGAGCCCTCGCCGATCCGGGCGAAGCCGTCGCCCGCGAGCCACGGCTCGCCGCGCCGGCCCGATTCCTGCAAGCTTTTCGCCCCCCACGAGCGCAGCCGGCCCCCCTCCAGATGCCGCCAAAGGTACGGGTGGCGCATCCAGTGCTGCAGGTAGCGGTAGGATGTCCGCACCGGACTGTCGAACCACGAGGGGACAAAGATCCCCAGCGACGCGACCCGGTCCGGCATAACATAGAGGAACCCGAACAATTCGGGTTCCGGATAGCCGAGCGTGTGGATCACCGTCCCCGGTTCGAGCGCGCAGGACTCCGGCAGGTCGACCACCATTTTCATCCCGACGGCCCAGTCGTTCCGCTCATGGTCCGGCGGCAGGCCCAGTTCGCGGTCGAGTTGCTGGCCGACCGCGCCGACCGGCCCGTCGCCGACGACCGTCAGCCGCGAGACAATATCCATGCCCGACAGGTAGCCCGGCTCGGGCCGGCCGCGCCGATCGACCCCCTGATCGATCAGCCGCACGCCATGGACCCGCCCCT